>NZ_JCBDJX010000002.1:0-82053 GCF_059882455.1 Tateyamaria sp. 7Alg 36
CCGCCTGCGCCGTCCTGAACGGTGGTCGTGCCGGAATTGATATCTAGTGCGGCTGCGTTTGTGATGCCGTTGTCGACCGTCACCGTGCCGCTAAAGTCCGCATCGCCGTCCGTGTTGTTATCAAGGCTGCCGATGGACCCGCCGTTCACGTCCAGATTGGCGCTGTTCACGACCGCGCCGTCAATGTCGCCCGTGGTCAGCGCGCCTGCATCGTCGTTCACGATCAGTTGCGCGCCGTTCTGGTTCGTCACCGTGGTGGCCGTCAGCGTACCATCGACCGTCACAACCGAGGCGCCGTCGTTGGTCAGCGACGTTGCGGCAAAGCTGGTGCCGTTGTCGATGTTCAGCGCGCCGCCGCCCGAGTTCGTGGACGCGCCCGCGCCCGCAACAGAGCCGCCGGTGTCGATATTCATCGTGCCGGTGTTGGAAATCGCATTGCCGCCCGCGGTGACTGCAGCGGACACATCCAGTGTCGCGTTGTTGGTCAGGTCGCCCAGCAATGTGTAAGGTGCCGTGATCGCCAGATTGATATTGCTGACGATGTCGCCATCCAGAATGACATCGCCGCCAAGCGTTGGTGCCGCGTTATTGAATTGCGTGCCAGTGTTCAGGGTAATCGTCCCGTCACCACCCGAACCATCAACAGAATTGATGGTCAGCGTGTTTGCACCGTTTGTTACGATATTGCCCGAGTTGGTAAAACCTGTGGTGGTCAGAACCGCGTCTGCGGTCGCCCCTGCCGCCGTCAGCGTGCCAGTGTTTGTGAACAAGCCGCCAACTGTTTCGCTTTCAACGATGGTGAAGTTGAAGTTGTTGGTCACATTGGACAGCGTGCCGCCGTTGAAAATGAAATTCCCGCCGTTCAATTCAACGTTGCCGGAGATTGCGCCGCCATTCATCGTTGTGTTCAGGGCGCCGGAGTCCACAGTCAGACTTGCCAGCGTGCCGTCATGGATCGTGACAAGACCACCGGAGCCTTGCGTGACCGCACCGACGGTGCCGCTGTTGACTGTCAGTGTGCCGCCAGTGTTGACACCCACGGTTGCCAGGCTGCCGCCGGTCAGCGTCACGGTCGAATTGCCGATTGTGGTTGCGCCCGTCACGGCGCCCGAATTGGCGTCCTGACCATTAACGTTGGTAATGCCGCCCGTGCTGTTCAAACCGCCGACTTGGTTAAGGATGTCTGTCTGACCGGAGCCGCTATTGGTCACGACGCCTGCAACAGTGGTGGTGATGTTCAGAATGCCCGCACCGGTGTTGGAGGCAGTCCCTGCCGTGCCACCGAAGCCATTGAAAAACACGGTGCCGGACCCCAAATGCGTGACGCTTTGAACGCCAGGGCTGTTGATTTGCAAAATGCCCGCACCGTTGGCTGTGATGCTAGACGCCATTGTAACATCCAACGTCGCTGTTTGCCCGGCGTTTGAAACGATAACCTGCCCATCGACCTGCAATGCGTGGTTCGACACGTTGTTGATTGTGACTCCATTCGTGTTGAACGTGATGTCGTTGGCGACGATGGTTTCACCGCCCGGCGCCGTGCCGTTAAGTGTGACAGTGTACGGCTCAACGGGGTTGCTATCTCCAAAAATGGCATTCCGGTCCGACACCCAAGGGCTGGGGCCGCCACCGTCCGTCCATTCCGCGCTGGTTGTGGCCCAGTTTCCAGTGCCACCCAGCGGCGCGCCTGGTGCGCCGCCGCCGACGTTATAAGACAAATCCTGTGCTTGCGCCGTTCCGCCAAGGGTCAATGCGACCCCCGTTGCCAGAACAAAAACCAGTTCGGTTGCGCGACCCAATCGGCAGTGTTTGCGCAGGCTGCGCTGACGAATACCGGTTTGAACGAATGCGACGCTGGACTGTGTCATTAGGATTCCCACGTAAATTTGTCTTTGAATACAGTTGACAGCAATCAAGCATGTCGCAGGGTAACGCGCAAATCTTTTGCGCAATTTTCTTTCAGGAAATGCTGTTCACTGTGACCTTTACGCAAGGCGTGCGCATGTCCTTTGACAGATTGGTCCGGTTCGGCGGGCTTCTAGGGCCCACACGCGCCGATGACACAAGATATAGAAATGTCTTGCGGGAATCGGAAAAACTCGTAAATCATATACGCCAAGAACAGAATAAAACGCCTTTTAGCGTAACTCACGCTGGCCAGTCGATGCGAGAGCGCCTAAACGGCACCCTGATCGCACTGTGTCCGGCATGGCAGGGCAGCGCAATCGGCACAAGGCAGCACGGCACAAAAAGGCCGTAGAATATCAGGCGTTTCGGGGCAAACCCGAACAGCAGGACACAGGCAGGGCAGTACATGCAAAAGCATGTCACACGAATTGACACTCTGGTCGGCGCGCACGCGGCGCGGCTTTCCGAACGGCTTCAGGCGCACCGCGAACAACTGTTCCCGCCCGATGCCCAACGCACATTGCGCACCTTCACCTCCGGCGAGGTGGCCGAACTCCTCGGGGTCAAGGACGCGTACCTGCGCAAACTCCACCTTGACGGGCGCGGCCCCGAACCGGAAATCCGCGCGGGCGGGCGACGCCACTACACGCCCCAAGACATCCAGACCCTGCGCGAGATGCTGGAAAAGGGTGCCAAGGCCCCCGGCACCTACCTGCCCGGCCGCCGTGAGGGCGACGGGCTGCAAGTCATTACCGTCATCAACTTCAAGGGCGGCTCGGGCAAAACCACGACCGCCGCCCATCTGGCGCAGAAAATGGCGCTGGACGGCTATCGCGTGCTCGCCATCGACCTTGACCCGCAGGCGTCGTTCTCCGCCCTGCACGGGTTCCAGCCGGAATTCGACCTGCTGGACGGCGGCACGATCTATGACGCGATCCGCTATGACGATCCGGTGCCGATCCGCGACCTGATCCACAAAACCTACTTCACCAATCTCGACCTCATTCCGGGCAACCTCGACCTGATGGAGTTCGAACACGAAACCCCCCGCGCCCTCGCTGCGCGCGAAGGGGCGATGTTCTTTACCCGGGTCGGCACGGCCCTATCGGATGTCGAAGAGGACTATGACGTGGTGGTGATCGACTGCCCGCCGCAACTGGGCTTTCTCACCATGTCGGCCCTCTCGGCGGCGACGGCGGTACTGGTCACGGTCCACCCGCAAATGCTTGACGTGATGTCGATGTGCCAGTTCCTGCTGATGACCAGCAACCTGCTGGGCGTCGTGGCCGATGCTGGCGGCGATATGAGCTATGACTGGCTGCGCTATGTGGTCACCCGTTACGAACCTGGCGACGGGCCGCAAAACCAGATGGTGACGTTCATGCGCTCGCTTTTCGGGGAACATGTGCTCAACAACACGGTGCTGAAATCCACCGCCATTTCCGATGCGGGGATCACCAAACAAACCCTCTACGAAGTGGAAAAAGGCCAGTTCACCCGCACCACATACGACCGCGCCATGGAATCCATCAACGCGGTGAACGAAGAAATCGAAACGCTGGTGCAAACCGCATGGGGGCGCAATGGCTCGTAAAAACCTGCTCGAAGGGCTGATGGCCGAAGGCGCCAAACCCGCTGAAACCTCGCCCGCATCCAAACGGCCCCTCAAAGGGGCTATTGGCGCTGTCAGCCAGTCGATCGAGGCGCTCAAGGCGCGCGCCCTTCTGGATATCGACCCGTTCCTGATCGACGCGGGCGGGCTGACCGACCGCCTTGAAACCGACGATGGCGAAGACGCCGCCCTGCTCGCTTCGATCCGCGAATATGGCCAGCAGGTGCCGGTAATGGTGCGCCCGCACCCGACCGATCCCGACCGCTACCAGATCGTTTATGGACGGCGGCGGGTGCTGGCGATGCGCGACCTTGGCGAACCGGTCAAGGCGCTGCTGCGCGACCTCGACGACAGCAGCCTCGTCATGGCGCAAGGTCAGGAAAACAACGCACGCCGCGGCCTGTCCTTTATCGAAAAGGCCAACTTTGCCGCCCAGATGCGCGATGCGGACTATCCGCGCAAGGCGATCTGCGACGCGCTGAATATCGACAAGACGGTGGTATCGCGCATGCTCCAGATCGTGGACCGCATCGGCACGGATCTGGTGGCGATTATCGGCGCGGCCCCGTCTGTGGGGCGCGACCGATGGGGCGCGTTGGCGGACGGGCTGGAAACCGGCGATATCGATGCCAGCACGATTGCCGACATGATCGCCGTGCAGTCCCACGACCGCACCGACAGCAACGACCGTTTCGAAATCGCCCTGCGCGCCACCGATCCGGATGCCGCCGCCGCGCGCAAGCGCCCTCAGAACGCGGGCCATACGCAGGCGGATGGCGGGCCGAAACCCCGCGCCAGCCGCCGTACCATCACCAGCCCCACCACCCGCACCCCGATTGCGCGTGCGCTGATGGGCGTCGACAAGGTTGTCCTCACCCTGCCCCGCGACAGCGCGGGCGGGTTCGAGGACTGGCTCGTCGATCATCTTTCCGAAATTCATCAGGACTGGGTGAATGCCCGCTCCGGTGAAGACACCGAGCAGTAACCAAACAACAGGAGGCACAGGACAGGCATCACCGGAAAAACAAAGCCCCCCAGATCATAACGACCCGAGAGGCTCCGATTTGGTTCTAGCACCCCGAATCTAAGCCCTACATGAGTCGGCTGTCAACAACACCTGGCGGGTGAACGGTACTTTTTTGCCTTGTGATCAGCAATGGAACGACTTTCAACGACGCCCTTCGGGCAGCGGCCGGTAACGCTTGGGCTTTTGAAGGCCGCAGCGCGTGCCGCCGAAGCCCCCGCTTTGCCCCATATCGACAAATGGGAACTCTTGCGCACCCTCTGCGCCGCCCGTGACGCTTTCGGCATCACCGACCGCGAAATTGGCGTGCTCGAAGGGTTGCTGAGTTTTCATCCAGAAAAGATGCTGGGCGGCAACGCCGACATGGTGGTGTTCCCGTCGAACCGTGCGCTGGCCGAACGCTGCCACGGCATGGCCGAAAGCACCCTGCGCCGCCATCTGGCGCGTCTGGTGGATGCGGGCCTGATCCTGCGCCACGACAGCCCTAACGGCAAACGCTACGCCGCGCGGGATCGTGACGGCACCGTGCTGCGCGCTTTTGGCTTCGATCTGCGCCCGCTGCTGGTACGCGCCCCCGAAATCACACAAGCCGCCGATGCTGCCCGCGCCGCCTCTGAACGCCAGCGGGCATTGCGCGAGGCTGTGTCGCTCAAGAAACGCGACGCGACCAAGCTCGCCCTCTACGGCCTTCAGGAAGGCCACGACGGCCCGTGGGAAGATCTGCTTGCCTCCCTGCTCCTCGTTACCCGCGCCCTGCGTCGTCGCCTGTCTCTGGCAGAGCTGGAAGAACAGGCCCAAGAGGTGGATAACCTGTTGGCAGAAGTCCTCGATTACGTCTCTAAAGCAGAAGAATTGAGCGGCAATGACATCAATACTGAGCGTCAGTATCAGAATTCAAATACAGACTCTTATGATTCTGAACCTTGCTTGGAAAAAAGCAGGGCGGCGGATGTGGACGCCCCTGCCCCCGACCCTTCCGCTTCGGATAGCGGTTCCTCTGATGGGCCTGCCCGAACGGCCTCAGCGCCCGACAGGCCAGAGGTGCCAATCCCCCTCGCCCTTGTGTTGCGCGCCATACCGGATGCGCTCGACTATGCTCAATCCCCCGTCACCCGTTTTGACGACCTCGCCCGCCTTGGCGCATTCCTGCGCGGCATGATCGGGATCAGTGCGTCGGCATGGGAGGACGCGGTTGCCGCCATGGGTGCGGAAATCGCGGGCATCACTGTCTGTTGCCTCGTCCAGCGCATTGGCGACATCCGCTCTCCTGGTGGGTATTTGCGTACGCTCACCCAGCAGGCACAGATCGGTAAATATTCCGTCTCACGGGCGGTCATGGCGTTAATCCAGCGCCCCGAACCAACGGCGGGCAAAAGTTGACAGCTGTCAACTCTCGGGCGGTTGACGGGTGGTGCGTCGGGAAAGTTGACAGCTGTCAACTTGCACAGGATTTCACCTCAGTCCTTCAAAACTTGACCCAAAGGTCCGAAAACCGCACAGTGCGAAAAAGGGCAGCAAAATCGCCACGCTCCGCTGTATTTGGGGCGCAAGGCTGGCAATTGAAAGCCGCTGAAAAAGGGCACAACGACATGGTCGACCCCGTGCAGGAAACAGCTATGAATATTGTTCTCGGGTCCCGCCGGATCAGGAGGCCCCGTGCCCAATTCCGGTGACAACGAAGACGACGACTCTGACCGCACCGTTTTTGGTCAGAAGCTGCCCGAGCCGCACCAGCCCGTGCGCCCTGCCCCTGTGCAAACGCCGCTGCATCAGGTCCGCCCGCTGACCCCCGAAGATGAAACCACTATCATCGGCGCCAAGCTGCCCGATCCGACCCCCACCCCGCCCAAGCCGCCGCTGCCATCGGAACTGCGCAAGCAGGCCAAGGAGAAAGCCGCCGCCAAACCTGTCGGGAAAAAGGTGTCGCTCCTCAAGGCTGCCCGCACCTCTGGCCGGTCCTTGGGCAAAGGGTCCAATCCCATTCTCGCCGCTGCCAGCGACATTCTCGGCCTGCTCGGCCGTCTGCGCACCGGCATGGTCGAAATGCACGGTGCGCCGCTCCGCGATCACCTGCTGGCCGAATTGCACCGCTTTGCCGATCGCTGCGAGGCGGCCAAGATCGCACCTGCCGACGTCTCGGATGCCAGCTATGCGCTCGCCGCGACCTGTGATGATATCGCGACCTCCCTGCCCGGCTCTGATCCTGCGTTCTGGCGCGACAATGCGCTGGTCAAAATGTTGTTCGATGACCCAAATGCCAGCGCCGGATTCTTCGACCGCTACGAACGACTGCTCGCCAATCCGGCCAAACGGCTTGAGCTTCTGGAACTGATGCTCAGCTGCCTTTCGCTCGGCTTCCTTGGTGAATATCGCGGCGCGCCGGATGGGCCGAGGGCGATCCTGACCCTGCGGCGGGCGGGCTATGACCGGCTGCGCAACGCGACCCCGCGTCCGTCCCCTGCCCTGTCGAAAACATGGCTACCGGTTGTGCTGCGCGGTCGCCGTCTGCGCCCTTTGGTGCCGATGTGGATTGTGGCGGGTGTCGCGGCGGCGATGATTGTGGCGCTGTTCACGTCGTTTGCATGGATCCTCACGAACGAGGCGCAGGCCACTCAGAACGGAATCATCGCGCTGCACCGCCCTCTGCCCGAAGTCGCGATTGATCGCGTGCAATTGCCAGAGGTGACCGAAGTCGTCGCCTATGAAGCACCGGAATCAGGTCAGCTTGACCGGATACAAACCCTCTTGGCCAACGAGATCGCCCAAGGGCTGACCACCGTGCAGGAGGAAGGGGATTTCATCGCGATCCGCCTTGGTGACGCGCTCAGCTTTGGGCCGGGCGCGCCGACCCTCAGCACGACCAGCCCGATCTTGCCGCGCATTGCGCAAGTCCTTGAAGGGGAACCGGGCGGGATTATCATCGAAGGGCATAGCGACAATATCCCGCTGAGTGGGCGCGGGCAGTACAAGACAAACGAGGCCCTGTCCGAAGCGCGCGCGGCGGCGGTGCGGGATGTGCTGGCCCCCTACCTCAGTGATCCGGTGCGGATGTCGGTGGTGGGGGTCGGCCCATCGAAACCCTTGGATGCGGCGAACACGGCGGCGGCGCGGGCGAAGAACCGGCGCGTTGATATCCTCTTGCGCAAGGAGCAGCAGCTTTGACCCGTTTGTTCACGTGGCTGTCGGCCCTGATCACAACGCTGGGGGTCATTTCCCTGTGCGTCGCCATCTGGGTCGGGTTGCCGATTTCGGGGATTTCGTGGCTGCAACCCGAGAGCGTGCGCGCAGGGTTGATCGCCGGAATTCTGGGCCTGCTGGCCATCGGCTGGCTGGTGCGCTGGCGGGCGCGGCGCAAGGCAGCGGCCGAGTTGGAAGACAGCCTGCTGACCACGCAGGCGGGCGACGGTCCGGTGCTGGCCGAGCGGATGCGCGCCGCATTGGCGCGGCTGAAAAAATCGGGCGGGGCGTCGGCGCTGTACGATCTGCCGTGGTATATCCTGATCGGGCCACCGGGAGCGGGGAAGACAACGGCGCTGGTGCATTCGGGTCTGGAATTCCCCGACGCGCACGCGGCATCGATCAGCGGGTTTGGCGGCACCAAGAATTGCGATTTCTGGTTTGCCGAAGATGCGGTGATGATCGACACGGCGGGGCGGTACACCACGCAGGACAGTGACCAGACAGCGGATCGCAATAGCTGGTCGGCCTTTCTGGGGCAGTTGAAAACCGCGCGCCCTGACCAGCCGATCAACGGTGTGATCCTTGCCTTTTCCTGCGCGGATATGATGACCGAATCCGCCGATGCGATGGCACAGCACGCGGCGACGGTGCGCGCACGGCTGGCCGAGTTGAACGACGCGTTCAACACCCATATTCCGGTCTATGTCATCTTTACCAAAGCGGACATGATCGCAGGCTTCCGCGAGTATTTCGGATCCTTTGACGAGGCGCGCCGCAAGGTGGTCTGGGGCACCACATTTCAGACCCGAAACCGCAAGACAGAGACACATCGCGCCGTGTCCCGCGAGTTCGATCAACTGGTCAGCCGCCTGTCGGACGAGGTCACCGACCGCCTGATGGAAGAGACCGACAGCGCGACCCGAATCGCGATCTATGGCTTTCCCGAACAGATGGCCCTGCTTGAGCGGAACGTGACCACGTTCCTGAGCGCCGTCTTTGAAAACCCGCAGTCGATCCGCGCGATCCTGCGGGGTTTCTATTTCACGTCCGGCACGCAAGGCGGCACGCCGATTGATCAGGTGTTGGGCGCGATGACGGCGCGGGCAGGGGGGCCGAAAGCGGGGTTCCTGTCGGGCAAGGGGCGCAGCTATTTCCTGCACGACCTTCTCAAGCGCGTGATTTTTGCCGAGCGGGACTGGGTTGGTTACGACCGTGGCCGCGTTCTGCGCCGTGCGCTGCTGCGCGGGTTGGGCAAGGCGGTGATCCTGATCGTGTCGATCGTGGTGATGGCTGTTCTTGGCTATGCGTTCTGGACCAACGCGACGCTGGTGCGCGAAGTGGCGGGGCAGACGCAGATTTACCGCCAGCAGGCTGCGCCGTTCCTTGGCGCGCAGACGGTGAGCGATCCGGCGACGCGGCCCCTGTTGCCTGCGCTGGCCACGATGCGCGCCGTGCCTGCGGGATTTGCAAATCCGCGACCCCAGCAGTTTATCGAACAGTTGGGCCTGTCGCGGCGGGACAGTCTGCGCGGGGCGACGGTACAGGCCTATTCCGACAGTCTGGAACAGTTGCTACGCCCGCGCATGATGTTGCAGGTCGAACAGGATCTTGCCGCCTATCTTGAGGCGGGGCGGCAGGACGACGCCTATCGCGCGCTCAAGGTCTATATCCTGCTGGCGAAAGAGCAGGACGGGCGCGAGGATGATCTGGCGATCCAGAGCTATTTCGCGCAAAGCTGGGCCGAGGAATATGCCGGTGCCGATGCGGAATACCGTGCGATCAATGCGCATCTGGCGGCGATGCTGGAGCTGGACAGTCGGGTCACGCCACGGGTGGCGGCGAACGGTGCGCTGGTGGAACGGGTACGCCGCGAGATTGCGGATGTGACCCCGGCCGACCGCGCCTATGGCGGGATCAAATCGGGGGCGGGCACCTTGCCGCCCTATCGGCTGGTCGAGGGGTTTGCCGATCCAAGCGCGATCCAGACAACGGACGGGCGGCCACTGGAAACGTTAGAGGTGCAGGGCCTGTTCACCGCCGAGGGGTATTGGGGTTATTTCCAGCCCGCACTGGCGCAGGCGGCGGCGCAATTGGAGCGTGATTCGTGGGTTCTGGGCGACGCGGATGCGCAGCCTTTGGTGTCGGATGCGCAATTGTCCGAGGATGTACTGGCGCTTTATGCGCGGGATTTCGAGCGGGTCTGGACGCTGGTGCTGGAGCGGATCGCGCTGAAGGATCCGGCGGGGCAGGTGGCGGTTCTGGCGGATGCCGACGCGTCGCCGCTGGCGCAGCTTGTGTCACTGGTGAACCGGCAGACGCGGATTGCGGATTACCCTAATAATGCATTGAAAAATAACGGAAATTTTTCGCGCCTCTCGGCAGAGGGGCAGGCGCGGCGCATTGAGGATCTGTTTGCGCCTTGGCATGAAATGGGTGCCGGTGTAGCGCCGGATCGCCCAGTGGATCAACTGTTGCGGGCCGTGGCGCAAGCGGGCGAGGTTTCTGTGACGGGGCAGGGGGCTTTGGCCGATATTCTGCCTGCGGCGGGGCCTTATCCGGATACGATCCTGCGCCTTGCGGGGCAAGTGCGCGCGGCGCTGATGCCGTCCTTTGTGGATGCGCAACTGGTCGCTTTGGACCGCGCGCGCTGTGTCGCGGGTGCGCCGCCAGTGGGGGCGGGGTTTGGCGCGGTGTTCGGGCCGGACGGGCAGATGGCCCGTATCCAGAGTGCCGCCGGTGAGGCGGTATCGACGCGCGCAGCGCAGCGCTTTGCCTCTGCCGATGCGGTGCGGTCGTTGTTCTTTGTGGAAGGGGGGGCCGCGCCGGTGGTGCCGTTTACCATCCGCGCGATGGCGGCCAGCCCGCCGATCGCGCCGATCACGGTCGTGGTCGGGGAACAGGCGCTGGAGCTGACCCCCGAGGGCGACGCGCGGGCGGTGATCTGGAATGAGGCGGCGCAGATATCCTTGGGCGTGCCGGATGCGCCGCTGGTCCCGCTGGGCGGGGATGGCGGGTGGTCGATGCTGACCTTCTTGAGCGGAGAGTCGCTGCAATCGCGCGGGCCGCTCGCGCAGGTTGCACATCGCATCGGTCCCTATACGGTAACGTTTAGAGTACAGTTCGACGGGGCGGCGGTGCCGTTCCTGACAGAGGCGTTTGCGGAGATTACGTGCAAAAACGCGATGGAATAGGCAGATGAGCGTTGTCCTTTATGGCAAGCATCCGGCGTTCGGGGATTTCCTGTCATGGGGGATCGAACGCGGTGCGCTTGAGGGGCTGGAGGCGTGGGTGCAAGAGGTGCTGCCCGCGACGCGCGATCTGCTGGGGGACAGTTGGGATGCTGTCTGGGCCATGGCGCCGGAATTGCGCTTCTGGATCGGGCCCGAGGTTCTGGGCGTGCCTTTGTGCGGGCTTTGGCGGGCGTCGATGGATCGGGTCGGGCGGCAGTATCCGCTGATGTTGGGCCTGTCGGATGTGGTCAGCCCGCCTCCGGTGCATCCGTCCTTTGACCCCGCGCCTTACGACGCGCTGGCCGCGCATCTGGCACAGGTTGGGGACGCTGCCAAGGGCGAGGGTGGTGCGCAGTCTTTGGTGGCGGGGTTCGCTTTGCCGCCGTTGACGGGAACGCCCTATGACGCGGCGCAGGCAAGTATGCTATGGGGAATGCGGGGCGACGACGATCTGGCCCGTTTGTTCCGCGATGCAAGCGAGGCGGACGCCTATTGCGCGCAATACGGGCGCAGCCATTGGTGGCAGGCCGGACAGGCCGACCGCGCGGCGGGATGGCTGTCGGTGAACGGGTTGCCGGATGCAGAAGCGATGCGGTGGCTGTTGGCCGAACGGGTCCGCACAACAGGGACAGCCGACGCGCAGGCGTTGCAGGAAGAAGAGGCAGGGAGTGGGCAGGAATGAGTGATAAACACGTGACAGCCGCCGATGGCATGATGGCCTTTGAGACGGTGACGCGCACGGATGTGGGCTGTGTCCGGACGTTGAACGAGGACAGTCTGATGACCGCCCCCGAAAACGGTTTGTGGGTCGTGGCCGATGGTATGGGCGGGCATACGGCGGGCGATTTTGCCAGTCAGACGATTTGCGAGGCGATGCGGACCGTGGGCAGGCCGACCGGCGCGATGGATTTGCGCGCGCGGTTCATGTCGCGGCTGACCAGTGCCAACACCCGCATTCAGGACAAGGCGGCCGAGCTGGGATCGGGCACGATCGGGTCCACCATCGTGGGGCTGCTGATCCAGCAGGACCACTTTGCCTGCATCTGGTCCGGTGACAGCCGCATCTACCGGATGCGCGGCGACCAGTTGACCCGCGTGACCCGTGACCACACCGAGGTTCAGGCGCTGCTTGATACCGGTGCGATTACGCAGGAACAGGCCGAGGACTGGCCGCGCAAGAACGTCATCACCCGCGCCATCGGCGTCACCGAAGTGCCCGAATGCGATATGGTCGAGGGCGCGTTGATGGACGGGGATGTCTTTCTATTGTGCTCGGACGGGCTGACGGAGTATTTCGAGGACGCAGAGCTTGCGGATGTGCTGTACACGGGCCTGACGGGTTCGTTAGAACCATTATGTGACCAATTGATATCCATGGCGCTTTTGCGGGGCGGTAAGGACAATGTGACCGTGATTATGGTACGTTGTCACAAGGCCGGTTTCCCCGCTTTGGCGGTCGAAGGCGATTATCCCGAATTCAGGGGACTGTTATGAGCGACAACAAGGACCAAGTGCCGGACAATTCTCCGGACAACGGGTCGGACGACGACGACGAAAAGACGATCCTGTTCCAGCCCGTCCCCAAGAAGGACGCGGCGCAGGATGCACAAACAGCCCCTGACCATACCGAGGACGACACGATTCCGGCAGGTGTGATTCCGGATGATTTCGACCCGATCACCGGCGATGCCGCACCGCCCGAGCCTGAGGTCGACCCCGCGCCAGCGCCTGCCGCTGCGGCCCCGCCCGCAGAGGAGGAAGACGACGACGACCGTACGGTGGTTGTCACCGATGTGCGCCGTGGGGGGAACCGTGCCGCTGCTGCGCCTGCCGCGACGCAGCCGCCACCGGTCACCCAGACCGAACAGGAAGGGGCCGGTGCCGGCCCTGTGACCCATACCCATACCGCCGCCGTTGTGCCGCCGCCCCCAGGGGCCGCGCCGACGCCGCTGAGTTCGCTGGAACCTGGCACGGTCATCAACAACATGTACCGCGTCGAGGAGCGCCTGGATCAGGGTGGCATGGGCAGCGTATTCCGTGGCACCGAGACCAGCACCGGCGAAAACGTGGCGATCAAGGTGATCCTGCCCGAGATGGCCGAGGACGACAAAGTCACCGCCATGTTCCGGCGCGAGGCGCGCACCATGCGCCAGCTGCACCATGACGCGATTGTCCGCTATTTCGCCTATGTGCCGCCGAACCAGACGCTGAACCTGCATGCGATCATCATGGGGTTCATCGAAGGCACCAAGCTGTCGGACACGATCAAGGAACATGGCGCGCTGGACCGCGATCAGGTGATCGACCTGACCATGAAGCTGGCCGATGGTCTGGACCGTGCGCATAATATCGGTGTGGTTCACCGTGACCTGTCGCCGGACAACGTGATGTTGCAAAACGGCGATCTGAGCAAACCTGTGCTGATCGACTTTGGCATCTCGCGGTCGGACAACGTCAAGGAAGCGACGATTGGCAACGAGTTTGCGGGCAAGCTGAAATATGTCTCGCCCGAGCAGATGGGGGCCTTTGGCGGTCAGGCCGAGGGGCCAAGCGATGTCTATTCGCTGGGGCTGTTGATGATCGGGATGCTGACCGGCACGCCGATGCCGATGGGCACCAACTTTGTCGAGGCGGTTCAAAAGCGCCAGACCGTGCCGGACCTGTCCTTCCTGCCCGAAGATTTCCAAGGGCTGATTGCCCATATGCTGCAACCCGATCCCAAGGAACGGATGCCCAGCATGGCCGCCGTGATTGAGGAATTGCGCGTGCTGAAGGGCGAGACCGGATTGGGCGGGGCGCGTCCGCGCTATACCCAGCCGCCGGTCGAGGACCGCGTTGTGCCGGGTTTGCAGGCGGTGCCGATGGCGGCGCGGGGTGCGCCGACCAGCGCGCCCGCGACCATGCCGCCCGTTGCCGCGCTGGAGGAGAAATCCGGCGGCAAGGGGTTGTTGTTGGGGCTTGGCGCGCTTGCCATCGCGGCGGCGGGGGCTGCGGCCTATTTTCTGGGTGGCGATCTGCTGCCCTCCAGTGGCGGCGACGATAGTGGTGCCGCCGTGTCCGCCGATCAGGGGCTGACGCGGGTCGAAGGTACGCGTGGCACGTTCCTTGCCGGTGCTGTGCCGGAAAGCTGCGCCTTTGCGGGCCTGCGGTCACAGGGCGGCAATGCCGGTTTGATCGAAGGGTTCGCGGCAGAGCTTGCACCGCTTCAGGGGCTGAGTTCGGCCTTTGGCGCGCAGTTCGGATCCAACCCCGAGGTGATCCCGCGCGGTATCAACCCGTCGCAATGTGCGGTGCTGGATTTTGTGCGCACGTTCCAAGGGACCAGCGGCGGGGCCATTGAAATCGCCCTGTCGGAAAACACGATGTCGCGGGCCAATGGTGTGCTTGGCACGATCCACGGCAGTGCAGGGCGACAGAACTGGCTGGCGCTGGTTGATCCGAACGGGCAGGTGTTTTCGCTGATGCGGCAGCTGAATGACCCGATCGGGGACGAGCGGCGGTTCTCTTTCCGTCTGCCATCGGCATCGCCCGGGATTTATCTGGTGGTGGCCATCGCATCCGACGCGCCCTTGGTGCGGGCTGGAGCGATGCAGGACGGCACGCTGGCCGATACGATCCTGCCCCTGATGACCCGCGAACTGGCGCAGGACGGGCAGGGCGCGGTCGATGTCGCCTATCTGGAACTGACACGATAATCAGCGCGCTTTGACGCGGTATGGCGGCGCCCCTTCGGGGGCGCTGTTGCGTTTGTGGGGTGCTGTTCGGCGCGGGCCTTACTGCACGTCGAAGGTGGCGACGCCGAAGACCATGGATTGCAATGTTTCCGACGGGATCGGGCCGAACACGTCCTGCGCGACTTGGCCGATGCGGTCGGTCAGGTCCAGCGGCGTGCCTTGGGTGCCGATGGCCAGCAGCACCTGACGGGTGGCGCGTGACGGGCCGGAGCGGGCCACGGGCGCCTCGAACACGGGCGTTGAGCCGTCCAGACGCACGAAGGGCGCGAGGTCTTGGACCACGCCATTATCGTCTATCAGCAGCAGGGTCACATAGAGCCCGCCTGCGCCGATCACACGACCAGTGAGGGTATCACCGCTGGACAGGGTGGTGGCATCAAGCGACAGGCCGATGCGGTTGGCGGGATAGCTGTCGCTTTGGCGCAGGGCGTCGAGCGTGGCGCATTGGCGCGGGTCCAGCAATTCGCGCGTTTCAACGGGCGCAAAGTTGAGCCCGTCGGTGATCCGAGCGGCCAGATCGTCAAGCGCGGCCTCTTGCGCGCCGACCATCGACAGACCGGCAAGCGCGCCGCCACCGCTGACGCGGCGGGGCAGGGCGAGGGTGCATTGCGATTGCGGCGTTGCGCGGATGCGGCGCAGCAACTGGCCGATGGCCACATCAGAGGCGGTCGGGTTCGCCACGGGTTGGCGCACGGGGGCGGCGGGTGTTTCGGGCGCTTCGGGTGCGGCATCCTGCGCGGTGTCTTCGGGCTGGTCAGGTTCCTGCGCGGGATCCTCGGGGGCCACTTCGGGCGCGGGTTCCGGTGTTGGTTCAGGATCGGGCAGGGCGGCGAGCGCGGGGTCTTCCACCACTTCGGGTTCGACCACGGGGATCTCGGGCAGGGTCGGCTCGGGGGTGACGAGGGCTAGCACGTCATCCTCGACCGGCGCAGGGCCGCTGCCGCCGGACGCCAGCGGGTTCAGCACGGAATCGTCAATCGGGCTGAGGTCGTCGATGGAGAGGGGCGATTCAATCTCCGGCTCGGGCTCTGGCAGGGGCAGGGGGTCGGGTTCCGGCAGTTCCGCGACTTCGGCCACGTCTTCCTCAATCACCTCGGGGGTGAGGGTTTCGGGCTCTGTCACCTCTTCGGGCACCAGCAGGGGCAGGTTTTCCGGTTCCGGCTGGATCTCGGCCACTTCGGGTTCCAGTGGTTCGGGTTCCTGTACCTCTGGTTCGATGGGTTCGGGTTCAACCACGTCCGGCTCGGCCAGTTCGGGCTCCAGAACCTCCGGCTCCTGCGTCTCGGGTTCAAGCACTTCGGGCTCTTGCGCCTCTGGTTCCAGTTCCTCGGGGGCGAGGGTGCTGTCCTCTTCGGGGGTGAGCATTTCCTGATCGTCCGGGGTCAGCGCGGCGAGGTCGTCGGGGGTTTCCGCCTCGACTGCGTCGGGTTCGGTCACGACAGCGTCTTCGGGGACGAGCTTGGTGTCGTCCACCGGCTCAAGCTGATCCACGATATTGGCGTCGAGGATTTCGAGGCTGACCGTGATTTCCGGCGCTTCGTCAGGTTCCGGCGGGCTGGGCACAAGGGCGACAACGCCCGAGAACAGCACAAAGGACACAAGCCCCACATGGGCCGTCAGCGAGGCGGCAAAAGAGCCGTACCACGACAAGGCGCGGGGGCGTCCATGTGGCAGGAAGCTCATTCGTCCTCACCCGCAGCTTTGCCGTGCAGAGTGACGAGTTTTACGTTCACGGCCACCAGTTCTTCGGCGGCGAGCAGGTCGAGCAGGGTGCCCGCGCCGAGGTTACGGTCGGCCAGCACGTGCAGCGTCGGGTAATCGAGCAGCGCTGCCGCTAGCGTGCCGGGCTCCATCGGGATGCCGTCCAGCGTCATCGCGGCATCGGCATCCACGGTCAGCAGCGGTTTGGGCAGCAGATCAAGCGGCAGTTGCGTGGTTTCGGGCAGTTCGATTTCCACCGAATCCGAAGAGATCAACGTGCCAGTCGCCAGAAAGAAGAAGATCAGCAGCAGCACGATATTCACAATGGCCAGCGATGAATCAATGGCCTTGGGCGTGTGCGGCAGGGGGAGGCGTGTCTTTGACATCAGGTCCCCTCGCGGCTGATCTGGACGGCGCCGACATTGGCCCCTTCCAGTGCTTCGAGGGCGTGCGCGACGTCCTGCACCCGTGCCTCGGACGTGACGAGCAGTACCACGCGGCCCGGTGCGCCCTGACCGAGCGCGTCGGCCAGATCGCCCAACTGGTCGATGTTGTAATCAAGCCCCGCCGAGCGCACCGTGCCGTTCCGCACCGTCCAGAGAACCGTATCGGCCACTTCTGCATCGGGCGCGGGTTGCGAAGGGTCGTTGCCCGCCCCGTCGCTCGCATTTGCCACGTCTTCTTCGGTCACGGCCTTGGGCGCGGTTTTCAGCGTGATGAGCGAGTAGGGCGCGAGGCTGGATGTCAGCATGAAAAAGATCAGCAACTGGAACATGGCATCCGCCAGAGGTGTCAGCACGAACTTGTAACGCCTTGGACGCTCGGGGAGGGGGGCTCTGCGAGATGCCATCGCTTTGGGCCCCGATTACTTGACTGTGTTCGGGTCGACCCGTCCGTGGATGGCCGCAGACATCAACGCCTCGATCATGTTGCGTTCGCGGTCGATCCGCCCCTCAAGCCATGTGGCGATAAAGAAGGCAAACAGCGCAACAACAAGGCCCGCCGCCGTGGTGGTCAGGGCGACATAGATACCACCGGCCAGCGTGGTCGGGTCCACCGCCCCTTCGGCCACAGCAAGGACCGAGAACGCGTCGATCATACCGACAACGGTGCCAAGCAGGCCAAGCATCGGTGCCGCCTGCACAACCATGTCCAGCGCGCGCATGCGTTCGGACATGGTGGCGAGTTCGATGATCGCGGTCTGGCGGCTGAGCTCTTCGGCGTAGGTCACGTCCTGCGGGCGCGCCTGAATGCCGGAAAACACCGCCTGAAGGATGCGCGACAGGACCGACCGGCGGCGGCCTGCGGCGCTGATCGCCTCGTCCACGCGGCCATTCAACCAGTCATCAAGGATTTTTTCCGCCTCGTTCCGTCGCCCTACGCCAAGCCGCGCAAACTGCGCGATCTTGTACAGACCGATTGCAATGGCAACGAGCGACAGAAACCCCAGTAGGGCGTAAACACCAAGGGAAGCAATTTGGAAAATAGACATAAAAGGTTCTCGTTTCGGGCCGGAAAAAGGAGCGATTACAGACCGAAGGCGATATCGGTACGGGTGGTGACCGTCAACTTGCTGAGGCAGGCGTCACTGTCGGCGGCGTCGCCCCCAGCCATGGCGCAACTGGCCACATCGTTAACGATGATTTCGGAGAGGTCGTCGCAGGCTGTGGGCAGGTTGTACTGCACCACGCGCCGCTTGCCCGCACTGAGCGCGCCAAGGGGCAGGCCCAGAAGGTTGCGGAACACACCGTCGGACCCGAAAACGGCAAGGCGCCATGTCACTTCCTCGAAATCCTGATCCAGACCGTTATGGCCAAAGAACACCAACTGGCATCCCCCTTCGGAGGAGGGTGTGGCGCGGTTCAGTTCGAGAGAGATTTCCGGTGCTGCTGTGTCGCTGTCTTGGGCGAGCAATGAGGTGCCGGACATCAGAAGGACAAGGCTACATGCCAATAGGGTACGACTCATGTGAACCTCCAAAATGCAAAATCAATATGATATCTGCATTAGCGGGAGTCCGCCGAAGCCTGTCAACTCTTGATGTGGGAAAGTTCGGGGATACGCACAGAAAACCCTGTGCGTACCGATAGTTGTCTTAGCGGTAGACGCCGATCACGTAATCGATCCGCGTGGCCGCATTGGGCGTGTGCAGGAGGGCAGGTGCCTGTGCCACGAAAACCGGAGCCTCGTTCGAGGGGCGTTTTGCCACTTGGCGCGGTTTGCGTACTTTGGGCTGCGGCGCGAGGGCCTTGCGGATCGCAGGGGCAAGCGGGGCCGTTTCCACAACTTCTGGCGCAGCTTCTTCGGGGGTCACTTCGATATCACCCAAAGCGGCGGTTTCGATGGGTTCAAGCGCTGGCTCCTCGAACAATTCGGGGGCGGCCAGCGTAGGCGCAAAGGCCGCGAATTGCGCGGCGTCCGGCACGTAATCGGGGATCACAAACCCGCTGTCGGCAGGCAGGTTGTCTGGAGAGGACAGTGCCGCCGTCTGCACGTTCATGTTGAATTCGTGCAAAGCGGAGAGACCAAGGCCGGCACCGCCCGAAAGGGCCACCAGCGAGAGGGAAAGGAAAGCAATGTGTTTCATGAGGTCAATATAACACGTCTTTTGTCAATTTTCATGGCTATGCTCGGGAAAGAGCCTCAAATGCAGGCTTAATGCAACAGTTCGGCGTTTTCCGGCCCGTTTCAGTGCCCAATCAGGGGTAAATTTGGCGGATTATTGCCAAAAACATACTTTGCCGAATGTTTCGCAGGGTGTCGTCGGGGCATGCTGCACGGGGTTGAGCGGTGGAATCATGGGCGCTTTTTGCATCAACGCTTTGCGGATTGGGGTGAAAACGGGTATGCATGGGGTGAATTGTTCAGCCTGAGGTGAATCACGTGTTGCGTTCCTGTCGGTCGGTTGTCGGTGCTGCTGTTGCGGCCTTGGTCGTGCATGCGACGCCGTTTGCCGCTGCGCAGGGCCTTGAGATCGCGCCGATCGGGTTCGATCTGGCGGATGAGGGCGACAGCCTTGTGATGGCGTCGCTGTCCATCACCGACAGCGCCCCGTTGCTGGGCGCGGGGCAATCCGGTGCGACCCCTGCTGCGGCGCGGGCTGCTGCGGGTCTGCCGCAACCTTCCATCATCGTCGGCGTCATCGAGGCGGGGCAGGAAGAACTGTTCGGTCTGGAAACCCTGTTGCCTGCCACGGTGGAAAAGGTCGGCTTTTCGCTGGATGATCTGACTGCGCGCGAGGCGCTGCGAGAAAGCGACCCTGACCTGTTCCGCCGTCTGATCAACGAGGGCCATCTTGACCCTGACGAGTCGGAACTGGCGCGGGTGCTGCAAACCGAACTGGCGCGGATGAACTGCTATCGATCCGGCATCGACGGGCAGTGGGGACGTGGATCGCGTGGCTCTGTCGGGGAGTATTTTGCGCAGGTTGCCTCGCTTGACTGGCCGGACGCGGCCCCGACCAACGAATTGCTGCGCACGATCATCCTGAATGGCGACGTGTCTTGCCCGACACCTGTGGCGGCTGCGGCACCGCGCGCGACCACGACGCGCAGCACCACCACCCGCAGCACGACAACGCGCACGGCGACCAAGCCACGCGCCGCCGCACCAGCGCCCAAGCCCAAAGCCCCTGCGGCCAAGCCGAAGCTGAAAATCGGCGGTTCGGGCGTTCTGCGCTAGGCGCAGCTTTTACGGTCCTTCCATCCCTATCGGCAGGTACAGTCGGCAATAGCTGTTCAAGGCAATTGTCAGATGCGGGTTTTGCTGTAATCTGTTCGTAACGGCACGCTCAAATTTCGGGGGCGGCGAACATGCGAAAAGGGATTGGATCATGGCGGATATTGCACAAAGAGGCGCTGAGCTGAAAAAGTCATTGGCGGTGGCGCGCAAGCGGGATCTGTTTTTCGCCTATTGCCCGGGCAATGACCCGGCCGAGGATGTGTTCGCGCTGGACCGCAAGAAAAAGCCGGAAATTCTGGGCCGTGTGGCCCGCGCCGAGGGGACGGGTACCAAGCTGGGTCTTGGGACGGCCAAGGTAAAGGGCAAGGTCATCACGCTGACCTGCACCAAAGAACTGCCGCAGATGGCCAAGAAACTGAAGAAGTTTCTGAAGTTCGAGAAGTTCCCGCTGAACGTCATTGTGCTGGATGCGAACGGCAACGTCCTTGAGGAAGATGTCGAGGATCTGGGCCCCGAGGATGAGGTCGAAGATGTCGATGTCGCCGACGATGAAGAGGACAACGGCGACGCGGCCGAAGCGCCCGAGGATGCCGCCGAAGAGGACGCTGGCAATGAAGATGCCGCCGACGATGCGGGCCGCGCCAAAGCACTGAAAGATCGCGCTGCGCAGGTGCAGGTGGGCATCAAGGCCGCACCGCAAGAAGCGCAGGCGCCCTTGGTCAAAGCCTTTAAAGGGGCGGTGACGGCCCTGCAGGGCGGAGAGTTGGATACATGCGACGCGCTGCTGGGTAAGTTGGAAGCGGCCCTTGCCAAGCTGGGCGGTGCGGGGGATGCCAAAGCGGCGGCAGCAAGCGAACCCGATCCCGCCCTTGCCAGACTGGAACAGGTGTCCCAAGCGTTGATGACCCGCATCAATGCCTTGGGCGAAGCGGACGGCGTGGCGCGTTTGCGTGCGGCGCACGGCATGCTGGATGAACAGATCGCATCGGGTGACGCGAAGAAGGCCGCTGGCACCGCCAAGGCGCTTGGCGATGCGATTGCCAAATTGGCGGACCAGGCAGCGGCACAAGGCGCCCCTGCGGCGGATGCGGATAATGCTGCGGCACAGCCTGCCGATCTGGGCGCGGAATTCCGCGATGCGCGGGCCGATATCGAACCTGTGGTCCTAGACCTGTTGCAACGCAATCTGGGCGATGTGGGCAAAATGCGCGCCGTTCTGGCCTATTTCACCGAAAAGGGCGAAGCGGGCGATTTCGCGGGCGCGATGAAAGCGGTTCCGGGGCTCAACAAGCTGATCGCAGAGGCGCGCGCCGCCGAACAGACAGCCGCGGAACAGGACATTCCGTCGGGCGTCGTGCCCTTTGTGCGGGCCCGACTTGAGTGGGTCAAAACCCGCATGTCCCTGAAATCCGAGATGGCGAAGTTGCAGGATGCGATCCTGTCGGTCTGTCAGGGTGACGAATTCCCGACCATTCAGGCCGATGCGCAAACCCTGTTTGACTACCTCGAACGGCTGGACAACCGCCTTGAAGACGCGCTTGAGGCGCTGGTGCAGGAACCCGACGGTGCAGTGCGCGAAAAGCTGAAGGCGGATGCGCGCAAGGTACTGGACGAATATCAGAGCGAACTTGATACGCCGTTCTTCCAAGCGGTCGATGGCAATAACGGGTTCAAACCGGTGAACGTGCGCGGCGCGGCCATTGCGTCGCTGGCCAATGTGAACGCCGCGCTGAGCGAGAACGCCGCCTAAGCGCAGGTTACTGACTGACCGGCACCGGCTGATAGTGCGGTGTCGGGTCCGACAGGGACATGGTCACGTGATAGGCCAGCCCGAGATATTTATCATCCGCAAAGAACACCAGATTTCCGCCTTCGATCGTGGGCGGGGCCAGCAGCGACAGGTCGGGTTTGCCGAAGTCGCGCAGGCGCGGCTGGCCCTGTTGCCATTCGCCGTCTTCCTCGGCGTCATAGCGGGCCATGTAATCAAGGCTGAACGCCTGGGGATCAAGGATCACACCGTATTCGAACCCCTCACTCAGGTGGTTCACCGCCTGTGCCGCCTGATCCGCGTGATCGGGGTCTTTCAACCCCGGCACGGCGGCGATCAGGGGGGCGATTTCGGTATATTCGGTTTCATAGGCCACCCGCACCATGGGGGCGCCGGTTGCGTTCAACATCAGGTCAATCTGTGGCAGGTCCATAGGGTCTATGCCTTTCTTGTCGCGGATGGTTTAGGACGCATCATTCGTCCTTCACCCAGTTGGTGTCGAGCCATTTGTCATCCATAGGATATAGGCCGCCGTTCACTGCGGATTTCTGCCACATGCGCGGCTCGCCCGTTAGCGGGTCGGGGGCGATGACGAAAAGGGTCTTGTCCCTTTCGCTGCCCCAGTTGGAATCCGCGATCACGAATTCCGGTGCGCCCAATTCTGCGGCCATCATGCCGGCCATGCGGTTTTTCTGGCTGGCGTTTTCGGCGGCCAGCAGATCGGCCTTTTTCTTCGTAACCTCGGACGGGGCGGGCAGGGGGGTCTGCTTGGCCGTCCATTCATTTGCCTTGCGGTTGACCGAGGCGGTTTTCCACGGGTCGAGCTTGGTCGAGATATAAGCCTGAAGCTCGGCGGGGGTCATGTCGACGTTTGGCGGAGTGGCATGGGCGGCCTTGATCAGGTCGCGTTCGGCGTCATCAGCGGCCCATGGCAGCACCGCGTCGATCCGCTTGCCATATAGATAGGCGGCGCGGTCGGCGGGCAGTTTGTCGGTGGCCATCTTCTTGCCGGGGTCGATCATCATGTCCTTGATGTTCTGGTCGAACCCCGGCGGATCATTCAGCGCGGCATAGTCCCCCGTGGGTTCCAGCGCGTTGAACGCGTGAATGCCGCCGGTGGACACCATCGTCATCTCACCGCCGCTCAGGCCGGACAGCGCCTTGAGCACTTTGACCGCGCGGTCGCCTGTTGTGTCGGTCGGGTTCGTGTTGACCACGTTCGAGCCACGGAAATTTTCGGGCTTTTTGGTGCCGTCGGCCTCTTCGAACAGGACCGCGCCAGAGGCATCGCCCCAGCCGCCGAACTGCATTTGCCACGGCTTGTCATTGCCTGCCAGCTTGTCGATGCCCGCGATAAAGGCCGGATCGTCGATATAGGCGGTGACCTTGTCGCGGTCGGTGTCGGGCAGGCCCGCCTTCTGGATCGCGACCAGCGCATTGCGTTTCACGAAGGCGACGAATTCGGATTGCGAGGTAATCTCGTCCTTGGTGTCCAGCGCGACCATTTTGTAAACGCCCATCGAGGACGAGCCGTCGGCGGACACCGCGCCCGCAGCCGAGGTCGGGTCATAGACAAAGGTGTAGCCGCCCGCGATGTAGCGTTGTAATTCGGGCAGCAGTTTCAGCCACGCGTTTGCGTCAACTTCGCCCTGCAGCGCGCCAAGGGATGGTTCGCTCGGGTCGAACATCACCGCATTCATGTGCTGGCGTTCGCGGCTGTTTTTGGTCCGTGCGGCGGCGGTGGCAATCGAATATTCAAGGCTGCGCGCCAGCGGTTCGTCCCCTGCGGGCAAGCGTGTCACAGCGGCGACGGGGCGCCCATGTTTGGGGGTGAACGTGCCCTTGGTCGCGATGTCGCGGTACATTTCCATCAGGGCAATCGGGTCTTCGTTCTGCAACTTTCGCAGCGGCGCGGTGGCAAAGCATGACCCGACACTGCCTTGAGCAATCGGGGTAGTCATCGCCTTGAGGATGCCGACCTGTATCTTTTCCTTGATCTCGTCCGCCTTGGCGGGGTCGTCAAAATCCCCAGCTGGGATGCCCATTTGCGTGGACAGAAGTGTGCGCGCCGCCGGAGAGGACGGGACCGCAATGACCGAATTCAGGATCGCCTCTGCCTCGGCCTTGCGGGCGTCGCCATCGGTCGGATCCTCAAAGAAGTCGCGCAGGTTCAGCACTTGTTCGGTCAGGGTGATTGTCGGCTGATAGGAGGCATCATAGCCGTGTTGGCGATCCATCAGCATGGCGTTGAAACCGGCGCTGTCGAGGTCGATCTTCACCCCAGTTGAGGTGCGTTCGATCATCGCCTCGGCTGCTTGGGTGGCGCGGGTGGCGGCGACGTTTTTCATGGAAAAGTCGGTCAGCGCGCGCATTCTGTCATTTTCGTTGAACTGCACGCCATTGGCGATGGCGACCTGTGCATCGGCGGCAAAATCGGCACCGAAGTAGGCGGCTTGGACCAGAGCCGCTTCGGCATATTGCTGTGCGTAATCTTCGGACATCTCTTTCGCGGGGGGGACGACGCCGTCACTACCTGCCGGGGGCTGCCATTTGAATTTGGTGGCGCACTGGTCGGCCATGAACACGGCGGTTTCGGCCAGCGCGGTGGGGTCTTTGGCGTCCCTGATCAGCGCGCAGGTTTTGGTGGCAAGCCCGACATTCTTGTCAAACAGTTCCACCACATCTTCCAGCATGGCATCGGGGATCGGGTGGGGCGCCATGGGCGACAGGGGGCCAAAGGTGACCGCATCCAGCATGGCGCGCTGGCTTTTGGCCGCGTTGAGTTGCTTGTTGGCGGCATCGACATCGACCTTTTTCGCCCTCCAATCGTCTGCCTTGTCGATCTTGAGGGTTTGGGCAGGCAGTGCGATCTGTCGCGAGGCCTCTAGCGCGAGGCGCGCAGTCTCGACGGCAGCGCGGTCCTCATCCGTTGCGGCGGTGCCAAGGAGGACGACGCGCTGCTTTTCCTGCGCATAGGCGTCGTTTTTTGTGTTGAAGTCTGCAAGCTTGGTCTGGAAGTCCTGATTGAGAACAACCCATTCCTCTTCCAGCGTCTTCAACTCGCCCGCGAGCCGCTTGACCTCCGTATCCTTGTTTTCGATGTAGTCGCGGGTCGCTTCGGCCCCGCCAAGGATAACGCTGTTGCGTTGCAGGCTTTCGACAACTTTTGTACCGGCTGCATCGTTGTCTTCGAGAAGTTTGGCGATGCCTTCGGCGTGGGCTCCGGATGCGCCGAGTGACTGATAGCGTGCCTTTTCGCGCCGCACGTCAATGTCGATGGTCAGATCGTAAAAATCCTGGGCCTTGCTTTCTGTTGCTGCGATCAACGGAATAAGCTTCAGAACCTCGACTGGGTCACCGGATGCAATGATGGCCAGATGGCTTTGGCGTTCCGCGACCAGTTCGCCGTGGGTCTTTTTCAGCGCGGCCTCTTCGGGTTCGCCGTCATATTCGGTGGGGTCCAGATCGACGGCGTCGTCAATATCTTCTTTGGCGTCGTCATAAATTGCCTGCACTTGCGCAATCACCGCAAGGCGGGCGTCCTCGACCAGTGTTTGGGCCGTGTCGCGAATGGTCCATTCTTCCAGCGTGCTGGTCAGGGTGCGCAGGGCAGCGGCATCGTCCTGATCGACATTGGCAATGGCGGTTTGCAGATCCTTGGCCTCTTGCACAGCGGCGGCGAGGCCATCTGCCTGCGGGGTTGCCGAGAGGACGGCGATATCCATATTCGCGACGGCGTCCAGTCGGGCATTTGCCGCCGCTGCAACCTTGGCGAACACGGCACGCGCAGCGGGCAGTTCACCGGCGGCGGCATAGGCCGCGTTGATCGCGCTGTGATAAGCGGGCAGGGCGCTGCGGGCCTGTTCCATTTGGGTATGGGTGGGCAGTGGATCGGTGAGATGTTGCAGCACGGCCTGCCGCGCCTGATCCATTGCCGCAATGTCACCGTCAGCAAAGCCGACGCCCATAACCGGCGCGACATCGGCACGCAACGCGTCGGCATCGGCGGTTAAAGTGACGCGCAATTGCTCCATCGCCTGAATGGCGGGGGCCATGCGTTTCGTCGCATCCTCGAACGCGCCCGCCTCTTTGCGTTGGCGCGCGGTTTCGGCCTGACACATCGGGCCCGCCTTTTCAGGATAATCGTCGGGGACAAGGGCGGCGCGTTCAATGAACAGTGCGTCCAGATCGGCAAACTGGCCGAAGGCGGCGATAATGCCCTTGTTGGTGTCTGTCTTGTACTTGTCCCGAACAATATCGAGGATGCCGGTCTTGAGAAACTTTTTAAGAAATACCTGTTGTTCGGGCGATAAATCCTGCCACGTCTTCATGGATGACTCCGCTGCAATATGATGCAATCAGGCTAGTGCAGTTTGCTGCACATGCCTAGCGGTTTCACGGTCAAATTTTCGGGGGAGGGGGTGGCGCGCAAGAGCGCAAAAAAACCGACGCCCGTAAGGGGCGCCGGTCAGATCGTTGATTAGTTCGAAGCGAGGAATTCGTCGACTTCCTTGCGTGCTTCCTCTTTGGTCTTGCCGTACTTGGCTTGGATTTTACCCTCAAGCGCCTCACGGTCACCGTTCACTTCGGCCACTTCGTCATCCGTCAACTCGCCCCATTTGGCTTTTACGTTGCCGGTCATTTCTTTCCATTTGCCTTCGACTTGGTCCCAGTTCATTTGATCTCTCCTTTTAAAGTGATCTGCATTTTGCATCTGGTGAACAAACCCCCGCCGAGGCGATCCGTTCCATCCTCTGTTCAAAATCTTCTGTCCGGCCTTTTGTCAGGCGTGCGCGCAAGTTTCTGTCGACTTTAGCAGGAACAGACACATCATATGCCGGAAGAACACGGCGTGCCCGTGGGGCGAAGCCTGTGTTTTCCCCCCTCTGGTCGACGGTTCCATCCCGATCAAAGGACCGAACAGCCATGACCGACCTAGAAGAAGAAAATGCAGTCCAGAATGCCGAGGGCCTGCCGCCCAAGCTGATTTTCGAGGTGATCCGCCGTGACGGGCAGGACGAGCTTGACCGCCCCAACATATCCCTGATGTGGTCGGGGATCGCGGCGGGCATCATGATTTCCCTGTCGGTGTTGGGCGAGGCGGTGTTCCGCACTTATCTGCCCGACGCCGACTGGGCCTATCTGGTCGAAAACCTTGGCTATAGCCTTGGGTTTTTGGTGGTGATCCTTGGCCGGATGCAGCTGTTTACGGAAAACACCATCACCACGGTCCTGCCCGCGATGCACAATCCTTGCTGGGCAATTTTCCGGCGCACCGGCGTGTTGTGGTCGATTGTCCTGAGTGCCAATGTAGTGGGTGCCTTTGTGGTGGCGTCGGTCTTTGCCTTTACCTCGGCCATTCCGCCGGACCTGCTGCCCGCGATCGAGGAACTGTCGCGTCATGCCACGGGCTTTGCCCCGCTTGAAGCGTTCCAGCGCGCCATTCCCGCCGGTGTTCTGGTGGCGGCCATCGTATGGATGATGCCGCAATCGGACGGGTTCGAGTTCTTTGTGATCCTGACCTTCACATGGATGATCGCGGCGGGTGACTTTACCCACGTGGTCGCCGGATCGGTCGAGATGGCCTTTCTTGTGGTGCAGGGCATGTTGCAGCCGTGGGACGCGCTGTTTGCGTTCTTTCTGCCAGTACTGGCAGGCAACGTATTGGGCGGCACGATGATCTTTGCCCTCATGGCGTTCGGGCAGGTGCGACGGGAGTTGCCGAACTAGGGTGCGGAACCTTTCTGCCGGATGTGCGTTTACCAATCAGCAAACAAAAACGGTACGAGAGGAATTTAAACATGGAATATGCTGGTATAGGCGGCTTTATCGTCCTGATCCTGAACATCTGGGCCATCGTGTCCATTGTCGGGTCTAGCGCAACAACCGGTTCGAAGGTCCTCTGGGTCCTGCTGGTTCTGGTCCTGCCGATCATCGGTTTCATCATCTGGCTGATTGCCGGACCGCGGTCCGCAAAACTTGCCTGATATGGCTGAAACGACAAAAATGGCGCGCCGGGTAACACCGCGCGCCATTTTTCTTTGTGCTAACGGGGGATGGCATGTCTGCAAGTGACCGAGATCTGGACAAGGAAGAGAACCTTGAAGTTCCCCGTACCGAATGGGCCGAGGACCGGACGGTTCTAGCCAATGAACGGACCTTCGCCGCGTGGATGCGGACGGGCATGGCCTGTATCGGTGTGGCCCTCGGTCTGCGGGCGGTGTTTTCCGAGACGAACCATCCGTTGATCGCCAAAGGGGTGGCCGAATTGTTCGTGCTGACGGCGATCCTGATTTTCGCGTCCGCCCTGCGACGCAGCCGCGCCACCCATTCGCGTATTAACACCCACGACACTGCCGCACAGTCGCGGCGCAACATGCTGTTCACATCCGTTGCCATGACGATTGGCGCGGTCGCGACCGGCGTGATTTTGTGGTTGTTGTGAGGGGAAGATAGAAAAAGGACGGCAATTACTGCCGCCCATTACTCGTTAACTGTTATTCGCTGATGACTGTTGCCGGTGTGGATACTTCGGCCTCGTCCTCATCGGCTTGCGAGACTGTCCAGACCAGCAGCACCATCAGCAAAGCGAGGGCAACCGCGACGCCGGCGCCGATGCCGAACAGGGGGCCCTTGTGACGTTTGGCTTGCTTGTCGATATTCGTGTCGGGTGCTGACATTGTCATTCTCCTAATCGGTTTCGCTATCCTAACGCGCGATGCAAACAAAAGTTCCATGGGCGGGAACCGAAGGGGGCGCGGGCGTGTTCATTTCAGAAGGCGGCAACGCCAATTGGCGGCAAGGGCCGCTGCATAGGGGGACATTGATGGAACGCGAACAGCTGCGCACAACATGTTTGGGCGTTTTGACAATCATCACTGTCTTTGTCGCACTACAGCTTACCAAAGAGGTGACGGCCCCGATCTTTGCCGCGCTGTTGCTGGGCATCGTTCTGACGCCGCTTTCCGATTTCTGGGACAGATTAAAGTTGCCGGTCGCGCTGGCGGCCTTTTTGTCGGTTCTGCTGTCGCTGCTGATGATCCTGCTGCTGCTGGTGATGCTGGAGCCTTACGTGACGACGGCAATCAATCGCGCGCCTGTGATCTGGAACGAATTGCGCGAAACCATCGAACAAATCCGCGCCACCCTACGCGGGTTGGAGGAGATGTCGAAGGACGTAGCCACGGCCATCGACTCGGACGGGGATGGTGCCCCAGCGGAGGATGAGGAAAGCGTCAAACTGCCCTCGGCCATGGACGCGCTGTTCTATGCGCCGCATTTCGCCGCGCAGATCATGGTGTTTACCGGCACGCTCTACTTCTTTTTGTTGGCGCGGAATGCGATCTACGACTGGTTCGATGCGACCTTTGACAGTTTCGGTAAGGTCGAGCTGCGCCACGCCGCGCATCAGGTGTCGCGCTATGTTCTGACGATTACGGCGATCAATTTTTCCATGGGCTGTATCGTGGCGGTGGCCATGTCCTTGCTGGGTATGCCCACGCCGATCCTGTGGGGCGTTCTGGCATTTGTGCTGAACTACATTGTGTATCTGGGGCCGATTGCGCTGATCGTCGGGTTGCTGGTCGCAGGTATTGTCGTCTTCGAAGGGGCGAGCAGTTTCCTTCCGGCGGTGGTCTATTTCTTTATCAATGCCACCGAAGCGCAGTTTGTGACGCCCGCGCTGGTTGGCAAGACGCTGTCAGTCAACCCGCTACTGGTCTTCCTGTCGCTGGTGTTCTGGCTGTGGCTGTGGGGGCCGATTGGCGGCATCATCGCGCTGCCGCTGCTGATCTGGAGCCTTGCGGTGTTCAAAGGGCTGAATACCTGAGGTCGGCAACGCCGTAGGCTTGCGGTGGCCTCAGGCCATTTCGGCAGGCACGCCAGGCAAGTCGTAGGCATCCTTTTCCGCCGGATCGACAAGATAGGGCAGAATGAACCCTTCGCGATCTTCGGGTGTGCGGCGCGCGTTGTCGCGGGCGCGGTCGGCCCAACGCGGGTGCGCTGTGTCGAGGTCAAGGAAGGACGGATTGACGCCCGTGCCCTGCCAGTGTTCAAAACAGCGACGTCGCAGCAGCTCGACCTCGTCGGTGCCTTCGGTCTGCACGCCGATTTCGGTATCCCACGCAAGGCTGCGCCCGTTGAGGTTGGCCGAGGATACGATCCCCGCCAAGCCGTCGAAAATGGACACCTTGGCATGTAGATAGATGATCGGTGCGCCGAAATGGGTGGCGCGGCCATCGGGCGCGACACTGCGCGGTTGCGCAGGTGATCCGATAAAGGCGCGGTCCCCGAACGCGTCGCGCACGATTTCGATCGACTGCACCTGTAAATGTTCGCCGTAAGCTACATCTGGGCCGGGCGAGTCCTCGAACGCGATGTCGTCGGGCGCGGCAGGCAGGATCAGGACAAGTTTGAGGTCCGGCATCTGCTTGGCGCGCTTGGCCAGGTGGCGGGCAAGGGTGCGATCCCTGAAATACTGCGTCTCAAGATAGATAAAACGGCTTGACCGCGAAATGAGGTCTTTGTGCCGCTCGGCCACTTCGTCCACCACGGGCAGGGGGGAGAGATAGGGCAGGTCCAGCTTGCGCCGCGCCGATATGGTGCGCAGCAAATGCTGGGTCTTCTTAGGAGGCGCGCCATGCACGACCGCCTCGAAACTCCGCAGGTGGTCTGCGGCTTCCTGCACGACGGGGCCATCCACGATGACCTGCACATCATGCCATGTTTGATCGGCCGCGCGCTGGTGTTCTGGCGTGTCATAGCGGCGGTCGTTCAGATCAAGGCCGCCCGCATAAAGCGTCTTGTTATCGAACACGGCGAGTTTCTGGTGATGCGTGACAGGCACCAGCGGCGGCGGTGTGATGCGCGGGCGCAACTGGTCCTTGGCCCACCGGACCAGCGGGCGCAGATGCGGCACATGCAGCAGATAGTCTTCTTTCTCGGTCTTCGACTTACCGTTGATATCGGCCAGCTTGTCGCGGATTTCCTTCAACGACTTCGGCGCAAGTAGCAGGCGGGGGAGGAAGCCGACACGCGACGGATGCATCGCGGCGCGGACCGTGACGTTTTCGGGGTGGCGCGACGCCTCACCTGCGGCGATGATCCCGCGCACGCTTTGCCACGTGCCAGAATGCATGGCGGGACGCACAACGGGGTCGAAATCGGTCAGCACCAGCGTGATGCGCACACCGCGATCCAGCGTGGCGGCGATCAGGTCAAACCACGTCTCGCCAACCTTGCGTGCCGCGTCCGAGCGCAATTTGGTCCATGGGTCGAAAATGCGAAATCCGGCGCGGATTTCATCCTCGGCCTCCATGAACAGCGCCTCGAGGGCGGGGTAGGCTTCGGCGGCGGTAATCAGAACATCGAAGCGGCGTGCGGATTGGTCTGACATCAGAAATCCCGACCGTCCGGCGCAAAGTCGGCGACCTTGAACCGCAAGGTCAGCACGAAAAGTTTGTCAGTTTTCTCGGTCTCGATCCGGCCACCAAGCTGGATGGCGAAGGCGTTCATCAACTGCGCGCCAAGGCCGGTACTTTCGACGCTGCGCGACGTACCAAGGGTGTTGGACATCGTCATCACGCAGTCCTGCCCGTCCTGTTTCAGCGACATGGAAATGCGCGATGTCTCGCCCGGATCATAGCCGACATATTTCAGCGCGTTTGTCGCGGCCTCGGCCACGAGCAACGACATGGGCACCGCCTGATCGGGGTACAGAAGGATATCGTCGATATCCGTTTCCAGCGTGATCGCATCATCCGAGGAAACCGCCACATCCAGCGAGTTTTCGATGACTTCGGACACAAGGGCTCCGACATTGACCCGTCCACCATGGTCAGACTGGTACAGATCGCGGTGGATTGTGGCGAGGCTGAGCACGCGGTCCTGAAGACGTGACAGGACAGTGCGGGTCTCGTCCTGTTCGGCTGACCTGATTTGCATGCTCATGATCGACGAGATCAGTTGCAGGTTGTTTTTGACGCGGTGATGGATTTCTTTGATCAGCACGTTCTTTTCGCGCAGGGCGTCTTCCATCCGCGCCTCTTCCCGGATGACCACGTCGACCATCTGGTCGAAGTGCTCATAAAGATCCTGCACCTCGCTTGGCATCACGGCAGGGGTGGGCAGGGCGACGGAACTGCGGTCGGTGGCAAAGGCGTTCATGCGGCCGCGCAGGGTGGTCAGGTGCCGAAGCACCAGCATGTAGATCGACAGCATCGCGACGCTCATGCTTGCCACCCACATCAGCACCGGAAAGACCCATGGATAGACACTGCCCGACAGGCGCTGCGCCAGACCGTTATGGCTTTGCCAGACGCCAAGGACGGTCGCGGGGCTGCCTGCAATCGGGACCACAGTATAGGTGCGCAATTCGCCGCGTGTGTTCACAGCCGAAAAGGCGCGCGAGGGCGAGTATTTAAGATCTAGAAGGCTGGTGCCGTCGGGCAGTTGCACCAGGGCGTCCTCCAACTCACCACGCGAAGTCAAAACCTCGCCATCGGTGTTGAAGGTCATCAGTTCCACCAGCCCGAGGTCGGTCAGGTCGCCCGAAGTTTCCGGCAGACCGGAATGCGGGATGGATATGGTGACGAAACCGGCAAACTCGCCATCAATTGTGTAGGGTTCGGACACGGCAAAGATCGACGTGCCGCTGATCGGGCCATTGTCGCTTACATCAATCGCGGCGATCTGTTTCTCGAACATCTCGTCCACGCCGGGGTAGTCGTTGAAATCGAAACTACGCCCCGATGATGTGCAGGTCATCACCTTGGATGAGGGCAAAAGGCCGATGGTGACGAAAAGGGGATCGTCCGCCACCAATCCGGCAAAGGTGCTTTGGCAGAGTTCGGGGTTGTCGATATACATCTCTACCGTGTTGGCAATTACGCGGGCAGCCCCGAAGGCGCGTTCGATCAACAACTCTTCGGTCTTGGCCGCGCGCCCCGTGACCGCCAGCAACGCCAGTTGGGCGTTGCGCTCGGCCTCGGCAGACACGCGGCTGGTCTGGTAGACGGCGATGGTGCCAAGCGGAAAAAGGGCAAGCGTCAGCAACAGCACGACTAGAACGCGCAGGCTGTTGTACCATGGGCCCTGTTTCACGCAGGCATTCCAGGACTGCCGACAACAGCGACTGTCGCCGTGTCCGTCAGTTCCATCGCTTCGTTTTCGTCCAGATGAAGCAATTCGGACAGTTTCGCACGTGCGCGATTCACGCGGCTTTTGATGGTGCCGGTGGCAACGCCGCACATCTCAGCCGCTTCTTCATAGGCAAACCCAGATGCACCAACGAGGATCAGCGCCTCGCGCTGTTCATCGGGCAACTGGTTCAGCGCCAATTTGAAATCCGCCATCTGCAAGCGGCCATCATGGTCCGGCTTGACCGACAGCGTGTCGGAAAACACGTTATCCACGTCCGCGACTTCGCGGTTCAACTTGCGGCGCGACGTGTAAAAATTGTTACGCAGGATCGTGAACAGCCACGCCCGCATGTTTGTTCCGGCTTGGAACTTGTCCATGTTTGACCATGCTTTGAGAACGGTGTCCTGCATCATATCATCAGCCGTCGCGCGATTGCGCGTCAGGCTGAGCGCAAAGGCACGCAGTGCCGGCAAATGCGTTACCAGTTCGTCGCGAGGATCAAGGTCGCTCATTTGTTGCCTTTCAGCTCTTCGTCCTGCGCACGCAGCACAGCCAACAGGTCTGTTATCTGGTCCGGCATCTCGTCGGTTTCCAGTTCCGAGAAAACTTTCTTCAGATTCTGATCGATATATTTGTCTCTAGACCTCGTCTGGAGCTCTTGCTTGCTTGCCATTTCTAGTCCACGCCTTGTTTGCCGTAAAAAAATCACTCACGTAACGGGAACTAACCTATCTTGAACGTGTTTGGTTCCAAGAAAACTGAAAAAGGCAAAAGAAAAATGGATGACTCAAGATCGACGGAGGGTTTTTCGAACCTTCTTGCAGCCGAACTTCCCTATCTGCGTCGGTATACGCGTGCTTTGACTGGGTCACAGGCGCGGGGGGACCAGTACACAGTTGCAACGCTGGAACTGATTTTGAAGGATAGATCGCCGTTCGATAACGACAACCCGATCAAGGTAAACCTGTTCAAGTGTTTCCACACGATCTGGGCGACGTCGGGCCAAACACTGTCCGACCCCGAAGATTCCATTCGCAGCCGCGCCCATGGTCTGTTGGCCAATCTGACCGCAAACTCGCGCGAGGCGCTGTTGCTGCGCACGATTGAGGAATTCACCCCCGAGCAGATCGCAGAGATCATGCAGATCGATACCGAGGAAGTCCGCAGCCTAATCGCAACTGCGAACAAAGAACTGGCAAGCAGTGTCTCGGGCCGCGTGATGATCATAGAAGACGAACCGATCATTGCCGCCGACCTTCAGGCCATCGTCGAAGGGTTGGGCCACACTGTCGTCGGGATTTCCCGCACCCACACCGAAGCGTTGGAGATGGGCAAAGAAGAGAACCCCGATCTGATCCTCGCCGACATCCAACTGGCGGACAATTCGTCCGGTATCGATGCGGTGAACGATCTGTTGGAATTGATGGATGTGCCCGTCATCTTCATCACAGCCTTCCCAGAGCGTCTGTTGACGGGCGACCGTCCGGAACCTGCCTTCCTGATCTCCAAACCGTTCCAAGAAGTTCAGGTTCTGTCGGCTGTCAGCCAAGCAATGTTCTTTGCCTCGACGGCAACGCTGCGCTAACCGCTGCAAACGTCACCTAAAATGCAATGCGCCCCGCACTTTCACAGTGCGGGGCGCATTCGCTTGTTGGGGTGCTGGCCGCGTCGCCAGCGGGTTATCTACGTATGACGTTCAGGATCAGGGCGCCAACGAACAGCACCAAGAACACCACGAAGAGGATTTGCGCGATGCCGGCAGAGGCAGAGGCGATACCGCCAAAGCCGAACACGGCAGCGATCAGGGCAACAACAAGAAATACCAGTGCGTAATGTAGCATCGAATTTATCCTTTTGAGTTGGGAGCGCATATCTCTGCGCCGTTGAATAGGTAACCGTCTGGCCCAGCCGCGGGTTCCAGATTCTTTTCCAAACAATTTTGGGAACAACCTTAGTGATGCGGTGTTTATCCGTCAGACACGCAATGAATGAAGGAGTTTGGATATGTCCAACACTGTCAAAAAACTGACCACTTCGAGCGATACGAGCGATCTGGCCGCACAGATCGACACCCTGCGCAACGATATTGCCGCGCTGGCACAGACCGTTGGTGACATCGGCAAAGCCCGCGGCGAAGAAGCCGTGAACGCAGCGAAAGGCAAAGTGGACGCCGTTCGTGATCAAGCCGCTGACGCAGCCGACACCGCCCGTTTGCGCGCCATGGAATTTCAGGATCAGGCCGACAACTTCATTAAAACCCAACCGGGCACGGCGCTTGGCGTTGCTGCCGGCATCGGGTTTCTTGTCGGCTTCTTCGGATCGCGGAGATAACCGATGTTCGGTATCGAACAAAAAGTGGCGCGAACCGCCAAACGTGCAGGCCTCCTTTCGGGGGGCCTGTTGTTGTGCACGGTCGGTGTCGGGTTCCTGACGGTCGCGGGGTGGTTCGCCCTGTTGCCCGTCGTCGGGGTGCAAAACACCGCGCTGATCTTTGCGGGCATTTATGTCGGGGTCGGTCTGATCATGATCGGCACGGGATCACCCAGCAAACAGCCCGAACTACCTGAGCAAACGCACGCCCCACAACCAACGACCAAAACACCGCCGGTTCTGGATGCGTTTATGTATGGCCTTCAGGCAGGTGCCCATGCAGATCGGGCGCGGAGATAGCGACCGCCTTCAATACCATTGCCGAAGTAAACGGCTTTTCCAGCACGGTGACGTGGAATGGCACCTTGTCATGCGTCCCGATGCTGATAATCGCGCCTTTGGATTGCAATGCGTATTCCACCACAGTCTTGTCGAGGTCAGGGATAACACTGCCCGCGACGAACAGGTGGAATGCGCGGTCAAAACGGCACAACAATCCGGCAATATCATGGACATCTACCAGCGCTTCGACGAGGCTGTCGGGAAAGCTGTGTTTAAGCGTTTCAACCAGATCCAGCCGGACGACCGGATCATGTTCCACGATCCCAAAACAATAGCTCACTCGATTTACCCCTTCTTCCAAAGCGAGAAGAGTACCAACCGCCAATCCGCCCCGCATTAATCCATGACATAGCGAAGGGAACAAAATTGCCGATTAAGTGCGAAAATTGTCCGTTGCGCCGTTTGGATACGTTTGAGCCGATGACGCCCGAAGACGTGAAGTTCATGCAGCGGTTCAAAGTTGGCGAGATGAAGGTTGAGCCGGGAACGCCGATCCTGATGGAGGGATCGAACAGTCCGCAGCTTTATACCGTGCTGCAGGGGATGGGGCTGCGGTACAAACTGTTGTCGAACGGTCGTCGGCAGGTGATCAACCTGATTTTCGCAGGTGACTTCGTGGGCTTGCAAGCTGGTTTGATGGGTGAAATGGGCCATTCGGTCGAAGCGACGACAGCGATGACCCTGTGCGTTTTCGACCGCTCCGAACTCTGGAACTTCTTTAAAGAGCGCCCCGAACGCGCCTATTCCCTGACATGGTTGGCCGCGATCCAAGAACACTTTCTGGGTGAAACCCTCTCTACCCTTGGGCAGCGCACCGCCAAGCAGTCGATCGCGTGGGCGTTGGTGCGCGTGTACTTGCGCGGGCAGTCCCTGAACCTGGTACAGAACCGCAGCATGCCATTCCCGTTCAAGCAGCAGGATATCGCGGATGCATTGGGCCTGTCGCTGGTGCACACGAACAAAACGCTGGCGGCGCTGCGACAACAGCAACTTGTGCAATGGGCGGAGGGTACGTTGCGGATCAGCAATTTAGAGGCGCTGGCCGAGATCGCGATGATTGACGATCTTGAGGCGCGCGTGCGCCCCCTGATCTAGCGGTTTAGTTGCGCCAGCTTCGGCGGTTTCTCGCCAATAGTGCTAGTTGGATGCCTGTGCAAAGAAGACTTCGCCATTCGGGCGACACCGCGCGGCGGTCAATCGGCCCGTATGGTAGGCCCCCGTATCGACAGAGATTCGCGAGTTCCGCTGCGCAGGTGTTTCCGTCAGCGTGTGCCCATGGGCGATCCAGATCCCGTCACTTCGCGGTCCCTGAAAGAACGTTTCGCATCCCCAAAGGAAGGTGTCTTCGGTTTGCTCGGACATCGAAACGGCCGGATCTGCGGCTGCATGCACCACCCACAGATTGCCGCTGGACCAACTGGTCGGCAGCGACCGCAACCACGTTTCCATCCCCCCGGGCATCGCCTGTTGCAGACGGTCGCGGGTGGCCACCAATTCCTCTGATCGCATGATCTCTCGTGCGCCATGTACGCCAAAGCTCGCCAGTGTCTGAAGACCGCCATAGGCCAGCCAGCGTGGGCCGCGGCGTTCCGGATTGTCGAGAAAATCCAGCATCATGGCTTCATGATTTCCCATCAGACAGGTGACTTGGTTCGGGTAGGTTTGTTGGACCCGCTGCAGCCACGCCAATACGCCAGCCGAATCCTCGCCACGGTCGATATAGTCGCCGACAAAAACAATATGCTCCTCTGTATCCAGTTGGTCGCAGAGGCTTTTCAGTAGCGAAAGACACCCGTGCACATCGCCCACTATGCCCACAGCCACATCCGGTTGGCAGGGCCGATTAACAATCGGCGCGAGTGAGGCGGTTTTCTTTTTGAAGAAGTTAGAAAGCGTCATTGTTCACTTTAGTTTTGGGTCGGCCATTTGCAGCGCAACGCGCCGAGCGGGCTTATACCACAAACGACGAATTGGTTAAGGTCACAGTCCGTCCGCTTTTCCCCTTGATCGGGCCTTGGCTGTGCGAGCATTAGTACTTTCCAGCTGTATGTAACTTTGTTATCGCCGCCGCTACAAAACCGTTAATCTCGATGTGGAGGGGCCGCATTTGAATCTGTCTACATCTTCTGCACCTCTTGGGTGTGTCGACATGTCTTCTGCGCATGTGAGCGCGGGTTGGTGGGCGCGTACGTCTGATGCTAGGCCAATAGCGCAGAAATGGAACCTCAGGGAGAATGTCGTTGAGGGTAACGGCGCATTTGGCAATAACAGATCTGAATATGCTCAGGATCTCGCGAACGGTGCCGAATGGCGGAATGTCGCGTATATCCCTCTATCACACGTTGAGTTGCGCCGTTATGAGGGCGCAGATGCTTATAAAGAAGCCAAGGATTGAGTATACGTCACAACAGGTCTCGCGACGCTGGAGGGTGATGCGAGAACCGGGCGGGTGTTTTCGGGGGCCTAATGTTGTGGTGACAAGTAGATGAGTGAGACTTGATGGAAAAAGTGGATGACGAGATTGACCTGGGCGCCCTTGCACGGACGCTATGGCGCGGGCGATGGCTGATTGCGGCATTGATGATCGGCTTTGCGATTCTGGGTTATATTTATGCGTCAAAGGTTGCCGATCCTGTCTACGTTTCGGCTGCTACGGTTTCCATCGAAGCCGAGCAGGCTCAGGTTACGAATCTCGAAGCGGTTGTAAGCGGGATTTCGGCTGAGCAATCATCGCTCAATACCGAAATTTATCTGATCAATTCGCGCGAGCTTTTGCGTCGAGTTGTGGTCGCCGAGGATCTGATCAACGATCCCGAATTCAACACGCGTCTGGTTGAGAAGGGCGCCATTGCGTCCGTCGTCGACTGGATCACCGGCGCACCGCCGCCCCGCGAACTGTCCCAAGCAGAACTGGTGCGAAGGGCCGTAGACCGTCTGCGGAGCAAGATTAGCGTTAGCAACCCGCGTCAAAGCCTTATCTTTGAAATCAGTGTGTCGACGGGATCGCCTGAGAAATCCACACGTTTGGCGAACACGCTGGCCGAAACGTACATCAATGACCAGCTATTGGTCAAAGAAGGCAAAACAGCGGATGCAATCGCGTTCCTTAAAGTGCGCACGACCCAGCTGCAAAATGAGCTGAACGAGGCGGAGCTTGCCGCGCGGAACTTTGCGAGCGGCATTGAACTTGTCAGCGCCGAGGCTTTGATCGCCAAGAATCGTCAGCTTAAGGAATTGCGCAGTCGTCTGTCCGAGTTGGACGCGCAGGTCGACCGCCGATCGCGTATCGTTGACGCGTATGAGAGTTTCGATATCTCCACAGCGACCGAAAGTGATGTTGCAAACTTGGAAAATAGCGGACTGGCGCAGCTTTTCCCGACGATCAACCAGAACCAAACAAGCCGGACTCGGTTCACGGCGATGTTCGAAGCGGGCAATACCCGTGCGCAGACAGAGTTGCGACAGTCCGAAGGTCAAAAAGCTACGCTGACTGCAGCCGTGAATGCGCTTGAAGAAGAAGTCGCTAACGAGTCCCGTGACCTTCTTACCTTGCAGCAGTTGCAGCGGGAAGCCGCAGCGGCGGGCGAAATCTACGGCTACTTCCTCACGCGATTGAAAGAGGCCGAAGTACAGCAGGGCACGCAACAGGCCGAAGCTCGGTTGTTGTCTCCCGCGGTGGAACCGTTCTTCCCGGCAAGCCCTAAAGTTCCGATGATTGTCGCTCTCGCTGGGATACTCGGCGCGATGTTTGGCGCGGGGATCGTGTTGTTTAACGAAGTGACCAAAAGCGGCATCAGAACGGCTTCGGATCTTCAGAAACGTGCTGGTTTCCCTGTCTTGGGTCAAATTCCTATGGCGCCGATCAAACGGCGCAACAAGCTGGTGCCGTTCCTTGAAGGCAAGTCGAATACGCCGTTCTCAGAGGCGGTGCGCAACTTGCGGACATCGACGCTGCTTGCAGACCCCGCTGTCGAACCTGGTGTGATCCTCATTACCTCGTCTTTGCCGGGTGAAGGTAAGACCACATCCGCAATCGCGCTAGCGCAAAGCCTAGCCGGGATGGGTAAGTCTGTGTTGCTGATGGAAGGCGATATTCGGAAGAACACGCTTGGGAATTACTTTGACGGGATCAGAACGATCGGTTCGGCTGATGGAAGCGCCACGGCGTTTCTAGAAAACAAGGTGTTTGTAGACAGCCTTGGTTTTGATCTGGCATTGGGCGACAGGCCGACCAATAACGCGGCAGACTTCTTTTCTTCTCAGGAATTCAGGCTTGCGATTGAAGCGGCGCGCGAGGCTTATGATCACGTGATCATTGACGCTCCACCAGTGCTGCCGGTAACGGACGCCCGCATCATCGGTCAATATGTCGACGCGATCCTGTTCGCTGTTGCGTGGGATCAAACACGCACTGAGGTTCTGGAAGCGGGTTTGAGCGAGATGACCAACTCGGGCCTGAAGATCACCGGCCTTATCCTGACCAAGATCGACGGTAAGAAGGCTAAAGGATACGGTGGTGCCGCGCGCTATGGCACGTATTACGCAGAGTATTCCAAGCCGTATTCCTGAATGGCTTGGTACGGCGGTTGCACCGTGTTGCCGGACAAAAGAAGTGCGTCGTCAGAGGATTGCTTACTTTTTAACATAACTCAGATTATGCAGCTTCACGACAAAGCGACAAAGACAAGAACTGTACAGCAGGCCACGGTCGTCGCTCTTAAATCTCGCCGTTCGCGATCCATTTCTCTACCAGATCGCGGCTGGCTTCGAAGTGCATGCTGTCTTCCCGAGAGAACCCCGCGCCCCAGTACCAACCTTCGGTCCGGAAAAAGTCGGCGAGGATTGTCAGGCCCAATTGCGTCTTACCGTCGCCCAGACGGTCAAGCTTGCCGTCAATGTTGAGATCGAGTGACAGGCCAAATGCATGGGTCGATGTACGCCCAGGGGCGCCGCGGATGTGGCGGACACATAGGGCGCCGGCAGTGTTGATACGGGCATAAAGATCAGGATCCGTCGCCTTAATCTTCTCGAACACACGGTTGAGGGAATCCAGCGCGGGCTGTTGCATCGTCACGCGGATCGGACCAACGCGTGTCGTCTTTAGCTTGGCCTTCAAACGCTCGTTTGTCATCGACTGGCATTCAGAGGTCATATTTGCGCGCGGCTTGCCAAACACGCCTTCCAGATAGGACGGCGATGCGATCTTCATCCCTTTGTTCAGGTTACGGCGGTTGGCGATCAGGACGGTTTGTGCGTAGGCGTCGATAATATCGTTCTCGCCGTCGCTGATAAACTCACCAGGTTCGCGGGGGCCGCCATCCATCGCCATAGGACGTTGCGCAGCAGCGTTGCGGTTGGCGGAAATCTGTTTGTTCATCTCTTCGATCTGCGCGGTCAGTCCTTCGATCTGAGCGCGCAGCACTTCGATTTCGATCCGCGCGCCGCTGTCGATGGCGGGACCGGCGAACTCGGCGTCGCCATCAGTGGCATAGCGGATCTCTGGTGTCGGGCGCAGTTGGAGATAGACCAGCACACCAAGGCCGACGACGATCACGCCCATCACGCCCAAGATTATCGGAATGACACCTTTTTCCATGCCGTATGCTTTGCTCTCAAACTACTAAATGACAGTGATCGACGGCCCTGCCCAAGTCAACAATCGCGGCAGCACGCCCCGATTACTGGATGTCGATCACGATAATGGAAATATTATCCGCACCGCCCCCTTCGAGCGCAAGATGCAACAAGGTCTCGGATACGGTTTCGATAGGTTCTGAACTCAGAATGCGCTGCAGGATGTCGAAAGTCGCATATTTGGTCAGCCCGTCCGAACAGAGCAAAAAGCGGTCGCCGGGGAAGATTTGGCCACGGATTTTCTCAAGCTCCAATTCGTCGCCTACACCGACTGCGCGCGTGATGGCATTGGACTGTGGATGCTGTTCTGCCTCGTCCCATGTCATTTCACCGGCCAGCACCAGTTCGGCCACATAGGAATGATCGGTGGTCAGCATCTCGATCTCGCCGGCTTGCAGGCGGTAAAGACGACTGTCCCCCGCCCAAAACGCGGCAAAATGCCCTTCGGCAATCGCAAAGGTCACGACGGTTGAGCCGATGGTGACCCCCCCTTGGGCCTCGGACTCCGCGACGATACGCTTGTGCGATTGTGACAGCATATCCCGCAGCGCGTGCAGCAACTGCACAGGTTCCAGCGTCGGATCAATCATCGCCACGCTGTCCACAACGGTTTGCGAGGCGAAATCCCCGCCCGCATGTCCGCCCATACCGTCAGCCACCACCCAGATGCGCTGATCGGGCAAGGCGAGGATACTATCCTCGTTCACCTTGCGTTTGTGGCCCACATGGGTCGCGGCAGAATAGCGGATTGAGGTCATACTTGGGCCAAGACGCTAGATGCGCTCCATAGGTCGGGGGAGAGGTCAAAAAGGCTGCGCAGATTGCGCCCTTCGGGCAAGCCGGACGTGGCAAGCAGTCGGTAATCGTCTTGCATCATCGTGGACCACAGTGCGGGCGTTGGCCCGTGGCTTTGGTTCAGGGACTGCGTTGCAAGAGCCTTGGAAAAAGGGATCGCTCCTGCATAGGGCAGGCTCGCGGGGACTGCATCCCCCGTGGGGGTGATGGCCAGACCGGACAACGCGGCAGACAGGCTTTCGCGGTTGCCGTCCTCTTCCAACGCGTTGAGCGCTACGTTTTCGATCTGTTCGAAGACGGGGCCGTTGGCGAAGTGTGACACCACCGTGTTGGGCGCATCATGCGGCATGGCGAGCGTCAGCGGGTATTGCCGCCCGACGCGGTCCACAGAGGCCATAAGGATGCCGGAAACACAGCGCGATCCGGCGGCACCGGCGGGCAGGGTAAACCGCCAGATCGGGGCCGACAGGTAGGCATCGTTCCACCCCTCCCCCAACTGTTCGCGCACCTCTAACATGCTGGTCTGCAACCAAGTGTCCCACGCCTGAATGAAGGACGCCGGCAGGTTCACCCGCAGGAAATCCCCCATGCCGGGAATCTTGCCAAATGCACCGAACCCTTCCGACATCAGAACGTCTTGGGGCAGCTGAACTTGCCAAGTGCTGGCAAGGCGAACGGGTTCAGTACCGATCCTGATTGAAGCTGGAAGATCGCGATACGGCCGCCCACGTTGAACACAACGCGATTGCGGTCGCTGACATTGGTGCGGCGTACTTCGGCAGCGGCCAGCAAACGATACCACGCCCAAGGACCATCGCGGGTGATGGCGTTGGAGGTGTTGTTCACCACTGGCTGAAGCACGATGCGTGCGGACCCCACACTGCCCGGCCAAGTGACCGCCACAGGTTTCGGCGCGACAGAGTGGGCGTATTTCACCTCGGTCCCGTCGATGTCCAGAACGACCTCTTGCGCTTTGGGGTCCAGCGCCTCGGGTGTAATCTGGAAGTTGACGGCAGGATTTGCCCCACCCGAGAAGAACGCCTCGCGGATTTCGGACGCGTACTGCAGCTGTTGTAGAACGGCGGGACTGATCCCGAGATCGGTGTCGTTTACCCTCTTCCATGCCCACGGTCGGGCGCGCGTGTCGACGTAATCGCGCAGATGTTCGTTAAAGAATGAATCGATCAGCCCGTTCGGTGCAAACAGCCGCGAGAAATCTCCCATCGCCACATCGGCCTTGGCCCCACGGGTAAAGGGATAGCGGTTGGTAAGCGCCTGTTCACAGAATGGCAGGACTTGGGACTGCCACTGCGCATTGATGGACGACCGTGTGCCATCCGCCGTGATGCCGGACGAGCCAGAGGAAATCTGCGTCGACCAGCGCTGGATCGGGCCAGGCAGGCGGTTGGCGAGTTCCTGAAAACGCACGATGGCACTGGTGTCACCGGCCCCTGCCCCTGCCCCGTTGGCAAAGCTGAGCTTGTTCAGTTCATTATATACCTCGGTCAAACGGGCCATCAGTTCGGACAGTTGCGACGGCTGGCCGTCAATCTCTGCGACCAGCGTGTGCAACCAGCTGAACCGATCCTCGACAAACGCGCCGGGCTTCGCGGGGGGCGGTCCTTGATCGCCACCAGCCGACGACACGCCACTGGACAGCGCCTGCAGCAACAGCTGGCTACGGCTGGACAGAGTCGAACGTAGCTCCATCTCGGCGACGTCGCTGGCCCCCTGTTGCAAGCCGGACGCGTCCACGCCTACGCTGCGTTCTTCGGTCAGCTTGGTTTCGTCCGAAACGGCCTCAAGAATATTGACGAGGGGCGACGTCGGACCGGATAGCACGTTGGTGACTTCTACCGCGTGGTTGAGGCTTTCCAGTGGGATGATGTCGATATCCCCCAGTATCTGGTCATAGCGCGAGATATAGTCGGTGTAATAAAGGTCCAGCACGTCGCGGCTCATCGCGATGAGGGCGGCTTCGGTCTGTTCCGCGGCACCGCGTTCGCCCAGCACCCAGCTTTCGCTTTGCAGCCGTTGGGCAACGCCGAGGGCTTCGTCAAGAAAGACATCGTTAAAGCCCGCGTAGGTAAAGATGCCTTCGACCCCTTCGTTAAGCGGCTTGCCGGACGACCGGACGATTACGCGGCTGATGGCAGGGCCACCGATATCCGTCAGACGCCACTGTGGCAGCGCCTTGGCACGCGGGGAGTTGACGATCGAGTTATAGACCCGTTGCGCCAGCGGCATTTCCGACAGCAACCCTTGGATCTGTTCGACCAGCGGTCCGTTCAGCGCGATTTCATCCAGTGGTGCATCCAAAAGTGCTGCCAGATGTACTCGCAGGCTGTTACGCAATTCGTCACGTCCACTGCCTTGGAATGCGACGGACCAGTCCAGATCCATCCACTCTTTCACGAGGTCTTTGTTCATCGGCCCCTGCTGGCCCAGCATCAGGTAGATTTTGAGGCTTTCGTACAGGAAGTCGGCGTTGTTCATGTTCGCCTGCATCTGTTCCTCAAGACGCAGCAACAGGCGCGGCAACAAGTGTTCGTTCAGCGCAGCGCGGTATGATTGGCCAGCTTGGTTGCCGACAACCTTGCCCTGATACAGACCCCAAGTCAGCGACCGGTCGGGGCTGGGATCACCCGCGGCAGGGTTCGCGGGCATGGCGCGCAGGATGTCGAGCGCAGGTACAATCCCCGGCAAATCGCTGTCCTGAATCGGGCTGCCCGGAATCTGGGCCGAGGCGGCGCGGTAGGCTTCGACGCTTTCACCCGCCTGTTCAAGAAGCTCGGCATTGCCGATATAGCTGCGCGCCCAAACAGTGGTCATGCCAATGCCGCCAGCGATGGCGGCGGCGATGGCGACACGTTTGGTCCAGCGATAGCGGCGCTCGATCTTGTCATCGGCACTGACAAGACCCGCCTCGGGAAAAATGACCCCTTGGAACAGGCGCGTGAGGAAGAACGAACGCCCCGTACCCCGCCCTGTGCCGATGGCTTGACGCCCGATACCAAAGGTACGGGCCATACCCATCATCAGGCGGTCGATAGGTGTGCCTTCCTGCGTACCCGAGGCGAAGTAGACGCCGCGCAGCAGGTGGCGCTTTTCGAAACGGTTGTCTTGAAACACCTCGCCCAAGAAAATCCGTGCGGTGGCGCGGACCGAGGCGAATTGCGCCGGAAAGCTGGAAATCAGCGCGCGGCGCTGGTGGTCGGTTTCCTGCTGCATCCGTTCCAGCGATTGCGAGTTCAATTGTGCCAGAAGCAGGCTGAATTCCTCGTCAAAGGCGGCGACGGGCGACAGTTCTGCCTTGGTCTTTTTCGGCAGCGGCAGGGTAAAGCCCCAGACCTGTTCACGCTCTTCCTTGCCCAGATTGTCAAAGAATTCGGTAAAGCCAGCGATCAGGTCGGACTTCGTGAACATGATATAGACAGGAAAACGCACACCCAGTTTGTCGCGCAATTCGTGCAGGCGACGACGGATGGCGGCGGCGTGGTTCTTCTGGCTTGCCTCGTCCTGAAGCGACAAGTCGGACAGGGACACCGCCACAATCGCCCCGTTGATCGGCTGGCGCGAGCGGTTCTTCTTCAGCATCTTGAGAAAGCCGAGCCAGCCCGCGTTATCCTCGGACTGTTCACTGTCCTGCGTGGTATAGCGGCCCGCTGTGTCGATCAGCACCGCGTCATTGGTGAACCACCAGTCGCAGTTGCGCGTGCCGCCGACACCGCCAATGCTGGCCGATCCGGTGGTCTTGGCCAGCGGAAAGTTCAGGCCGGAGTTGATCAGCGCGGTCGTTTTACCAGCACCAGGAGGGCCGATAATCACATACCATGGCAGTTCGTACAGGGATTTGCGGCCCAGCTTGGACTTGCGCAGCGCGGTCAGCGCCTCGCGCATTTTGCCTTTCAGCTCGCCAAGCTCGGCTTTGACCAGCTCGTCATCTTCGTCGACATCATCGACGGATTCGACAATGTCCTCCTCCATCTGCTTTTCGCGTTTGGCGCGACGCAGGATGACCAGCAGGATTACCGTCAGGGACAGCAGAACGATGACCGCGATCGTGATCAGACGCGACAGGGCGCTGGCGAACGGGTGCCCTTCGCCCAAGGGAATGAACGGCCCGACGAACCAGACAAGGGCGATCAGGGCAATCGCCACAAAAATGGTGATCGATATTCCGGGCCCGAGGCGCTTGATTTTGCTGATGATCATGTTGCGTCATCCCTGACCAGAACAATTTCGATGCGTCGGTTTTTGGCTCGTCCTTCCCGCGTGCCGTTATCGGCGATGGGATACTTGTCCGCGACGCCTTCGGCGCTCAGGCGGCTACTGTCTGCGATCTGGTCCGCAAGGCTGCGCATCACAGCCTCGGCACGGGCCAGTGAAAGGTGTTGGTTGGACGGAAAGCGCGAGGAGTTGATCGGTTCGTTATCCGAATGGCCGACGATAATGATCGGCCCTTGGGTGTCGTTCAACGCCGCTGCCACTTGCTTGAGCGGCTCTTGGAATTTCGACTGTAGGCTATCCGACCCCGACCCGAACATGCCGGAACCGGCAAGGCGTACCGTGATGGTCTGCTGATCTTGGAACGCTTCGACCAACCCTTCGGCAATTTCCTTTTCAAGGAAGCCTTTGACGCGGTTCAACTGCTCCTCAGGGGGCGGTGGCGGCGGAGGTGGCGGTGGGGCACGGCGGAACAACTCGGCCACTTGCCCCGAATCCAGAATGGACAATTGACCGATCACGCGGTCCGATCCACGGTTCAACATCCAGCTGAATGTCAGGAAAACGGTCATCATCACCAAGGCGACCGTGGCCGATGTGATCCAAAGCGGTTTCCAGATCGACAGCACCTTGTGTGGCTTGTCTTCGCCCTTCCAGTTGGGCGACAGGTCTTTTTCCATCGGGCCACGTTGGGCACGGATGATACGGGCCAGACCGGCGCGGATTTGCAGGTGCTTGTCGGTGCCGTGCTGTTCCACACGCAGACGCCCCTCAAAGCCGAGCGACAGGCACATATAAAGGAATTCGAGCAGGTCGATATTGTTCGCGGCTTCTTTTTCCAGCCGCGCGAGCAGATCGAAAAAGCGGTCACCGCCCACGGTTTCCTTGTGGAACGTGCCCACCATGGATTGCTGTGCCCAGATCGACTGGCCACCCCATGGCGTGTTCAGGACCACATCATCCAAAGTGGCGCAGATGGCATATCGGGCGATCTTGACGTCCTGCGCATCGACACCCGATTGCAGGGCGCGGTTCTCGAATTCTCGCACTTCGGCCACCACCGAACGGCGCAGTTTTTCGGGGTCCATATGCTGGGCGCGGTTGCGGATGCGCGACACGAGCGAAAACAGGGTCGCGGCAGCCGCATTGATGCGGTTCATGCCCGTCATACCCTGTTCGACGCTTGGTTCCGTCAGGCTGTTTTCAGGCGCGCGTGCGGTGGGGATGCCCATGGGCTGGCCGCCGCCACCCTGATGTTGCGGGGTAGGTGCAGGGGCAGAGTTGAAGTTCGGACTTGGACTTGGCGCAGGGGACGGTTGCAAACCCCGACGTCCGCCGGGATTTGGTTTGATGATCGTCCGGTCGGCGTCATCGGGTTCTGCAAATGGGTCTTTGTCGGACATTCGTCTTTATCCCCGTAAAATAAGCGCGTTCAGCCCTGCCTGATGGCCCACAATTCCATTTTCAGTCCGGGAAATTCTCCGGAAACATGTACGGCAATACCACCCGAGGTCGACATCTTGCCCCAATGGGTGCTGTCGCCGTCGAGTTCGAAATAAACAACGCCCGCGTGATAGGGAATCTGCCGCGGTGCGACCGGCAACGGGCGCAGCGGAATGCCCGGCAGGGCCGAGTTGACCAGTTGGCGGATTTCCTCGACGGGGCCGATCTTGGCTTGGTTCTGGAAGTGGCGGCGCACGTTTTCGGCCGGAATATCGGCCTGTACCGCCAGCACGAAACCGGCATTGGACAGCAATTTGCGGTCGGCAATGATACCGACGCTGATGCCGTATTTGCGCGGGTCCAGCGGGATCGACACAGCGGTCTGTTCCAGCACCGAAGACAGGTACTGGCGCAGGGTGCGGATCACCGGCTTGAACGTGTTTGTCAGGTTGTCATGGGCATAGGGCGGGAATTCGGGCGCGGCCTTGTCATTGGCCATAAAGGTCGCCAGTTCGCCCGCGAGCATGATGCACGTCCGGTACATTGCCTCGGGGTGGACGTTTTCAATCTTGGCCAGATGCTGGATCACGGGCTGCATCCGGTTCACACACATCAGCAAGAGGAAATCGGAAATCTCGGCCACACCTTTGGTGCTGCCGCCTTCGGAAAGACGACCGGACAGCGCGGTCTTGCGGTGGTTCAGCAACCCGTCCAGTTCGCGCATGAACCCGCCAAGAGCGGCTGACGCCTGAACATCCATGCAGGAAGGAATGAAACCCTTGTCGAGCACGACTTCCTTGTCCGGTTTTACTTCTATGATCTTGGCAATCGGGATGCACAGGCGGTCGGCAAGGTCGTCTACGGCCAGCGCGAATTGAAGACGCAACTTGCCCACGCCCATTGTCACGGCCTTTTTCCCTGACGAGGTTACATCCGTCACTTCCAACTCACCGGGGCGCATGCGGGCGGCGGACAGTTCGGCGCCGGTCATATCCACCTCAAGCGCGCCTTGGCGACGCTGGGGCACAGTTAGGTAGATCACGCAGTCTTTGATGCCCTCGGGGACGTCCAGCGCGGGTGGGTGATCTTCGGCATTGGGAACGCGGAACACGGTGCCATCGGGCGTCAGGCCCGCACAAGAGGTGATGGCGAACTGGCCGAATTTCAAAACTTCTTCGTCGATCTCAAGTTTGTTCACACCCCATGCGTAGGGCGTAAGCCGCCGTGCCAGACCTGCGACCAGACTTTCGGTATAACGATCCGCTTGCTGAAAGTGGTGCGGCTGCAAAAACAGCCCCTCGGTCCACAATACCTTACTGTCCCACGACATCAGGTGCCTCTCAATCTGGCTTTGGTGCTCATTTCAATTTGTCCAACTGCTCTTGATAGGCGCGGGCGAATTCCTTTGCGAAAAGCTCTTGAAAATCGTTTTCTGCCTGATCTGAAATTTCTGTATACATGCTTTCGTAGATTTCCCAATAACGGGCTTTCCTACTCTTTAGCATACCGCTCAAGCTTTTGTCGGCGCTGATTTTTTCTTCGAGCACGGCAGGGTCCAGTTTTTTCAGGATCCCCTTCAGCGCGGCCTCCATCCCTGTCAGCATCGCGACCTCATGGGCCTTGATGTCTTTCAGGGCCTGCTCGGTCGCCTCGGACGCATCAAGGTAGCCTTTGGCGGTCGGGCGCACCATCGCCTCGATCGCCTGTTCGGCGCTGATCGAGAATTTTAACGGGTTGTTGCCGCCCATCTGGATCATTGTTTGTTCGATGCGGAATTCCGACTTGATCGACTGCCGCGTCATCAAAATTTCACGCATGCCTTCGATCATGGTGCGCAGCACCTTACCCAGACGGCTCATCGTGGCGGGCAGGTCCTGATCGCTGATCTGCACATCCGTTGCGCCCAGTTCGGTCAGGAACGCACGCGAGGATGCGTCGGGTCCACCCGCAGCAACAGGGGCGGCGGCCTGTGGAGTCGGCGCGGCGGCGGGGATGGGCGAGGACGGCATGGTCGACGGGGCCACCTGTGCACGCGCCGTATGTGTCGCGGCGGGCTGGGGTGGCGTCGGCTGCTGCATCGGGGCCGCGAACGGGTCTGCGGGGATTGCGGTGTCATTGCGCGGCGTCGGGGCCAGCAGATCATCGTCCCAGTCATCCGGAATGGCCGAACTGGATGGGGCCGCATGGTTCGGGACCGAAAAATGGTCCTGCCCGGCGGCGTTGTGCATCCCTGCGCTGGCACCCTGCCCTGCAAACGGATCGGGGGCGGGCGGCAGGATATCGTCCTCTTCACCCAGTGGGGGCAGCAGGCCGTCATCGCCCACTTCCTCACGTTCGATCATGCCTGGCCCTTTGGGCGCGCCGCGCCCGACCAGCAGATCGTCAAGGAAATCACCGCCGTCACCTGGCGCATCCAGAAGGTCGGCGTTGCTGGGCGCATTGCCCGCATGGCCGTGCGAGATAGGACCGTCCGCCAATGGATCGGCGATCATGTCGCTGGTGTCTTCGGACGAGATGCTAACCAAGATCTCGTAAGGGCCGACCGACAGGATGTCGCCGTCATTCAACGGGGTCGGCGTCGTGCCTAGGGCCAGCTTGCCATAGTTCAGAAACGTGCCGTTGGTCGAAAAATCGACAACGATCACATTGCCATTGTGGTCTTCGATTGCGCAGTGCCGCTTGGACAGCTCGCGGTTCGGGTCGGGCAGGACCACGTCGTTTTCATTGCCGCGCCCCAGCGTCATGCTGGGCCCCGTCATCGAAATCGGATCGCCGTTGCCCGGAATGCTACCGGTAGATTGGAAGCGTAGTGTTATTGCCATAAGTGTATTAGCCGCCTACCAGAACTGTGAATTCGCCCTTGATGATCGCTCCGCCAAGGCTGCACAAGTCACCGATGCGCGCTGCGGGCATTTTACCGATCATGACCGTCATGGAACCTTTGGCAATCGGGTGGGGCAAGGGCACGCCAACCGGTGTCACCCCCGAGCAGATGTCGGTCACCCGCGCCGCTGGCAATTTGCCAACCAGAACTGTGACACAGCACGGCGGCAGGATCGGCATCGGGGCCCCCAACGTGCAGGGTCCGGTATGAAGGTCGGCAACGCGCGCTTGCGGGGGGCCGGGCATCAGACTGATCCTTCCGTCGTTGCTACTTTTTCCTCGGTCTCTTCGGCCAACTGTATCTTGCCATTGCCGCCGCGTGCAATGTCCAGAGCGCGGTCAATCGTCACTTGAAAACAACGGTCTGGCGTGGGTCCGACCTTGAGCGTTTTAAGGTTCATGCCAAAGCAGCACGCCGAAACGACCCCGATGGGCGCGGCCATGTCGGACATGTCGCCCTCGCCCAGATTTCCTGGTGCATAGTAGGCGGCAGTCGCCACCGGCGCGGTTGCATCGCCGGAGGATTCGTTTTCCAGCACAAGGCGCAGGCGTTCGCGGTTTTCGACCGTGGGTTCAAACACCCATGCCTCGGCCGCGCTTAGGCACTTGCTTTGGGCGTCGGGGCCCATGACGTCGCGCCCCGCTATACAGGCCCACCACACACATTCGCGTGGCGGCAGCGAGACGGACAAAAGGCGCAGCATATCGACATGCGCCTCTTCGGCTTCCAGTTCGGCCAGCACGGTCTGCACCGATGCGCTGGCTGGTGCGCTGATCTTGGTCTTGAGCGTGGCATTTGCCGATGCCAGAAGCCGCGCTGCTGGCTGTTCGGGGATCTTTTTGAGGCCTTCAAAGCGTTTGGACATGGGATACCTCAGTTGATCATGGTGATGCCGCCGTCAAGCGTCAGCACAGCGTCCGCAGACACGGTTGTCAGGGGGGATTTCATGTCGGCGGTGGCAGTGCCCTCGATGTTGACCATGGTACCTTTGATGGTGATGCCGGTCATGTCGATCTTGATCGAGTTGCTGCCCACCTTGAGCAGGATTTCCTGCATCGCGGTGATCTTGATCTTACCCGAAGACGTGTCGAGCGTGTAGTTCCCCGTCGAGACGGTGTGATCCTCGTTACCCGAAGACACCTCGCGGGTGACATTGCCGTCCGTGATCGTCTGGGTGTAGTTGCCCGTGATCGTCTGTTCGGCCTTGCCCTCAATCGTTTCGGTGTGGTCCGTCTTGATAAAGATTTCCTGATTGCCGGTATCCACCGAGAAAATGTGGTCGCCGGTTTCGATCGTTTCGGTCTTGGTGTGATAGATGGTCTGGGTCAGATCGCCCGGATCCATTTTCTCTTGCCCGATCTTCACAACAGCGTTGTTTTCGATCGTCTGGAAATAGTCTTTTTCCGAGTGCATGCGGATGAATTCCTCATCCTTTTTGTCCTCGAACACCAACTCGTTATAGTTGCTGGCCGCGCCTTCCTTACTGGACCGTGTCTTGATCCCTGTCTGGGTCTTGTTGGCATCCAGCGCATAGGGGGGCATGGTGTCGGCATTGTACAACATGCCGGTACAGATGGGCCGGTCGGGGTCGCCTTCTTCGAACTGGATCACGACCTCTTGCCCGATGCGCGGGATCGAGATCATCCCCCAGTTCTTGCCCGTCCAAGGCATGACAACACGCACCCAGCAGGTTGTGTTCTCGTCCTTCTCGCCCAGACGATCCCAGTGGAACTGAACCTTGATACGGCCATACTTGTCCGTATAGATTTCCTCGCCCGAGGGGCCGGTGACGATGGCCGTTTGCAGACCCATGGTGCGCGGCCACGGTGTGACCATCGGGGCGCGGAATTTTTCGGACTTGGGGATCACATCAAAGACGACGCGATAGGTGTCCTTGATCTCGTCATCGACTGGCAGCGTGCTGTCAAACAGCGGCTTTTTGGTTTCTGCGTCCTCGTAATCCGTTTCGATTTGCAGATGATGCACCGCGCGGGTGATCAGATAGTCGATGTTGTTGGCTGTGCGCGGGTGGTCCTTCAGCTTGAAGGTCTGGCCCACATTCAGGTTCCGCACGTTGCCCGCACCGCGTGACAGCTTGTGACGCACCGCTTCGGATTCCATCCGCACCTTGACGAAACTGTCGTCCACTGCGGGGTCACGGTTGTGACCGGGATAGAGGTAGTGCTCGAAATCTTTGCGCGAATGCTTGCCCTTTGGCATCGTTTTGACTTTTTTCAGCTCGGTCTTGGGCTTGTCAAAGTCGTAGTCATCCATGGTGACCTTGCCGCTGGTGACGGATGTTGTCTCGCTCCAGTCGAACACGTGGTCGGCGTCGCGGCGGTATTCACCACCTTCCTTGAACGCAAAATCCATGGTCGGGAATTTCGGCGTTGGCTTGTGCGCGCTGATGCTGTCGGCCAGCACCATCTTCAGCTTTTTGTCGTCCTGAACGAAGAAGTAGTAGATCCCCTCTTCTTCCATCAGGCGCGAGATGAAGTCGAAGTCGGTCTCGTGATATTGCACACAATAGTTGCGCGGCTTGTACGAGGCCGTGGTTTCTAGTTTCACGTCCGACCAGAAGCCATAAGGCTCCATCACTTCCTTGATGATGTCGGTGACGTTCTTTTCCTGAAAAATCCGGTTTTCCTTGGTGCGGGTCAGGAACCACAACCACGGGCGGACATCGGCCACAAAGTGGGACATGCCCTGATACAGACCCACATAATCGACCGAGATACAGGTGCCGGTGTAATACCGGTCCTCGTCATCCTTGTCTTTCTGGGCCAGAATAATCGTCGACCCGAGAATGTCCTGCAAATCCAGAGCTTCGTTGGACGACAGGAACTCGACCGTCGTCTCGGTGAGCATGCTGAGCCCTTCGATAATACGGGCATTCTTCAGGTTCACCGGCTTGGAAGTGTAAGACCCTTCCATCCAGACCTGACGGCCTTCAAAATCAAGATCACCATTCGCCATAACAATACTCCTCGGCCCCAAATCAGGCCTTATCCATCCGATTCAATCAAAATGTCTTCGTCTCGCAAGCGCGCTACAATCTCGGGGTGGATCGCCCAGCACGAAGCCAGAGAAAACCCGTCGCCCATTATGCGCTTGGCATCAAATATGGTCTCAAAGTTCAAACACATGACGGGTTTTGGATATTCCCCGTCCACCAGCAAAAGCTGGTTCAGATAGTCATCACCCCGATACAGGTAATAACTGCTGTTCTCGATCCCCACTAAAATGATCGGGGGCTCGTCTCCGCCGCCGGGTTCATCGCCAAAGTTACCATTCATGACATTCATTCAAAGGCCCTCCAACAAGGCGGCAAGATCAGGATCCATTTCGTCGTCGTCCGATTGATCGGATGTATCATCGTCGAAACCGGCCAGCAGATCATCAAGGGATGTGTCGGCGTCATCGTCGGACGCGTCATCCTCAAGCCCTGCGAGCAGATCGTCAAGCGATGTATCTTCTTCGGCGGCTTGCGCGCCATCATCCCCTGTCGCGATTTCGACTTCAAGCGTCGGCGCACCGGGAAGTTTGCGCGCGGGGGGCACTTGGTCCTGCCAAGGCCCTGCGATTGTATCACCGCCAAGGGACCGGAACGACCCAAGGCGGATCTCGTTGCGTCCCTTGATCCACACGACAGGCATATACCCCCGCGACAGTGTAGCCTGTGCAGGATCGCTTGTCAGGTTACGTTCTGTGCAGGGCAGCGCCACCTGATCGCCAAAGCGGTCGTTGACGTAGAAAAACGGCAGATCGCCAAGCGCCATCAGCGATCCGAGGTCCATCGCCTTGCCGTCTTTCTTGTAGGTGCCCGCCAACAAGATCGCGACCATGACCGCAGGGTTCGCCCAAAGCATGCCCTTTAGCCCCTCACGGGCCGAGAACTCCTCGAACTGGAAGGCGTACACAGGGTCGGATTTCGCCCCATAAGGCTGGCGCAACAGGAAGCGGGGCGAGGCAAGCGCGACATAGGCCGCTTCGGGCAGTTTGCGCAGCGTGTCCCAGTTCTTGGCCACCAGCGGGTGACGATCTTCGGGGGCGGTATCCAGATATGTGGGCGCGATGGCCGAGAAGAAGGGCGCATCCACATGCGCACCCACCTGCCCGATCCGCGCCAGCAGTTCGGCATGGGGCGGCGTTTCGTCGAATGTGTACAGCCCGAACATGGCCGAAAATCCGCCCGCGCCCGTTTCCGCATCGGTCACATCCGTCACCAGCTTGAAGAACCCGCTTTCGCTCAGGTCTTCTTGCGCGGCAAGGTCGGCGGCGAGTTCCTCTGCCGAAATGTCATACAGCACGATTTCCAGCTTGCTGTCGGTTTCGATCCGGCGGGCCAGCAGGTCAAGGCTGCGCCACTGCGCCTCGATGGCTTGAAACTCGGGGTGATGCAGGATCAGGTTCATCGCCGAACTCAGCGCCTCGTCGACTGCCGCTTTCATCGCCTCGGCGCCCGCATCGGGGGCCTTGACCACATGCGGCCCGATGATCTGCGCGATCAGCGCGTCCGCTGGTCTCGCTTCAGTCAGGGTGCCGCGTGTGTCCCCGATCAGCGCCTGAAAGTCGGTCAGTTTCAGGTTAGTTGGCATCGACGATCCGGCGGAGCGTTTGGGCAGTTTGATCGGGGTGGAATAGGTCTCTGACCACGCTTTCAGCTGCTCGGCTGCGCGGTCGGCCATGGAACCGACATTCAACTGCTGGCGCACGCCCGAGATCGCGTCGAACAGCTCCACATTGTCGTACAGCTCGTCGGGATGCAGATCGTCCATCTCGCCCAGCTTGATTTCGACACCGGTGCCGCCCTCACCGATGGGCAGGACAAGGGTGGTACCGAACCCTTCGATGATGTCGTCGATCGTGTCCACATCCAGCAGGATGGGTTTGCGCGCCGCCAAGGCGTCGCCGGTTTCCATCAGGCCGCGCGCGGCGCGCCCCGTGAAGTCGCCAAAGATGGCCATGCGGAATTTGTCGCGGTTCAGGTCGGCCCGTGCGGGGCGCGGCGCTGTAATCGTGCCGAACGGCGACTGCGCTGGCGCAGCTGCGGCGGAAGGTTCATCGCGTGTCTCTGCGGCCATATCGTCCCCATCTGTGGTGCTGTCATCATCGCCCAGACCCGCCAACAGCGCATCCATATCGTCGCCGGTATCTGGGGCTGCGTCTGTCGCATCGTCGCCGGACAAGTCACCCAGAAGCGCGTCGAGGTCGTCGCTGCCCCCAGTGCCGGAGGTGTCAGTGTTGGTGTCGTCCCCCGACAGGTCGCCCAAGAGGGCGTCAAGGTCGTCCCCGCCCGGGGCTTCCGCACTCTCGGCAACGGCGTTATCCGCGTCGGTGGTCTCGTCCTCCTCTGCCACGCCGAGGCTGGCAAGAAGGTCGTCCATATCTGTTTCGGTACTTTCCGCCGCTGGCGCGTCGTCGTCCGCTAGATCACCCAGTAGGTCATCAAGGCTGCTGTCTTCTGTGCCTTCCTGTGCAGGAGCATTACTATCCGCATCGTCGCCCAATCCGGCCAGCAACGCGTCCATGTCATCATTGGTACTGTCCTCAGGCGCATTATCCCCAATACCCGCCAACAGCGCATCCATATCGTCCGTTGCATCCGCAGGTTCGTCGTTGGCAGGCTTTTCGACCGTGCCAAGGATATCGTCCAAATCGTCCGTGTCCGCGTTGTCGTCCTCAGGCGCATCAATCGCCCCAAGAATGTCGTCGAGATCATCGGCTTCCGCGCTGGTCTCTTCCGGTGCTTCAATTCCGCCTAGGATATCATCCAGATCATCCGTGCCAGAGCTGTCCTCCTCCGGCGCTTCGATCCCGCCAAGGATGTCGTCCAGGTTATCTGTCTCCGCGCTGTCTTCCTCCGGCGCATCAATCCCACCCAAGATATCGTCGAGTTCGCTGCCGTGGTCTTCTGCCTCGGCCGGTGCATCCAGTCCGCCCAATATATCATCAAGGGAAGTATCAGCCTCATCCGATTCTTCAGGTGCTTCCAGCCCCCCCAGAATATCGTCGAGCGCGGTATCGTCCTCGACCTCTTCGACAGGTGCGTCAAGGGCCGACAGGATGTCATCAGTGCTGTCTGTGTCTTCGGCTTCGGGCGCAGGGGCGTCGAGGCTTGCCAGAATATCGTCAGTGTTATCTGCGGCTTCCGCTTCCGGCTCGGCGATCTCAAGCCCGGCCAGAATGTCATCGCTATTGTCCGCTTCCTCCGCTTCGGGCGCAGAAACCTCCAATCCAGCCAGCACATCCTCGGCAGAGTGGCCTTCCTCCGGCTCTGCGGGGGCGTCTAGGCCGGATAGAATGTCGTCCACATCGTCGGCTTCTTCCACTTGGGGCGCGGGAGCGTCGAGACCTGCAAGCACATCTGCAACGTCGTCCGCCGCTTCGGTTTCCGGCGTGACCGCGTCGAGGCCGGAGAGGATATCGTCCACATCATCGGCCTCGGCTTCCTCCGGCACAGAGGTGTCGATTCCCGCCAGAACATCAGCCGTCACATCGGCAGGATCGCTGGCAACCTCCGGCGCATCCAAGTTCGCGAGAATATCATCAACGCCATCATCCACGTCGGGCGTCTCTTCGACCTGCTCAATGCTGGCGAGAACGTCTGCCGTGGTATCTACCTCCGGCGCGTCTTCGACCTGTTCGATCCCCGCAAGAACATCGCCCTTAATGTCCACTTCCGGCGCTTCGTCCACCTGCTCGATACCAGCCAGAACGTCCGCCGTGTTGTCTACCTCGGGCGTGTCTTCAACCAGTTCGATGCTCGCGAGAACGTCGGCCGTCGCGTCTACTTCCGCTGTCTCTTCGACCTGCTCAATATTCGCGAGGACATCTGCGGTCGTGTCCGCCTCTGGAGTTTCTTCAATCTGCTCAATACCCGCAAGAACGTCCGCCGTGTTGTCTTCCTCGGGGGTCTCTTCAATCTGCTCAATGCTGGCAAGCACGTCGGCTGTTGTATCTACTTTAGGTACCTCTTCGACCTGTTCGATACTCGCAAGAACGTCCGCAGTGGTATCCTCCTCCGGTGCATCCTCGATCTGTTCAATACCGGCCAGAACATCGGCGGTGGTGTCTACCTCCGGCGCTTCTTCTACGTGCTCAATCCCTGCGAGGACATTGGCCGTTGTGTCCTCTTCAGGTGTCTCCTCGACCAGTTCGATGCTGGAGAGGACATCAGCAGTCGTATCTACCTCGGGTGCTTCTTCAACGAGTTCGATACCAGCGAGAACGTCTGCTGTAGTATCTACTTGCGCGGCCTCTTCGATTTGTTCGATACCCGCCAAAACATCGGCGGTAGTGTCTACCGCTGGCGTTTCTTCGACATGCTCAATGCTGGCAAGCACGTCAGCCGTGGTATCCACCTCCGGCGCGTCCTCGATCCTTTCAATCGCGGCCAATACGTCGGCTTTGGTGTCGACCTCCGGCGTATCTTCCACGCGCTGGATGCTGGCGAGCACGTCGGCAGTGTCGACGCCGGCGGGGGCGTCGGGGACTGGGGCGGACCTTAGGGCGTCCAGTGTCGCATCGGTGGTGGCGGCGGCGGCACCGACACCTGCGCTTAGCGATTGCAGAAGTTCGGGCTTGCCAAGAATTTCCTCGATCAGCGCCTCGGCCCCCGCCTTGCCATCCATATAGGTCAGCAGGTTGTCGAGCTGGGTGCGCGCCTCAAGCAAGGGCTTGAGCGCATCGACATTCGCTGCAATCGCGGCGGGGGTGAAATCATCCATCTTGGCAAAGGTCAGGTCGATGGCAAGATTGCCCTCGCCCGTCAGGGTGTTGGGCACCGTGAACGCGGCACGCGGGGCCATGGACTTCATCCGGTCATCGAAATTGTCCACGTCGATCTCAAGGAACTTGCGGTCAGCGATGCTCGGCTGCGGCACTTCGGACTTGCCCGCCAGATCGGACACAACGCCCATGACAAAGGGCAGTTGCACCTTCTTCTCGGCACCATAAAGCTCCACATCATATTCGATCTGGACGCGCGGCGCGCGGTTGCGGGCGATAAACTTCTGACCGCTCATGCGCCGCCCTCCCGTGCTTGGCGTAACTCTTCGCGAAGGGATTTCACCTCTTCGACGAGCTCAAGAACATGCGCGTCCACCTGATCGGTTTCTTCGCGCACCAGATTGCGCAGCTTTTCGAATTCCGCCTCTGTCTCCTCCTCCACCGCGGACTGCATCGTGTTGACCAGCAGACCGATGAACAGGTTGAGAACCGAGAACGAGGTGATGACAATAAACGGCACAAAGAACGCCCAAGCGGTCGGGAACACCTCCATCACGGGGCGGACAATGCCCATGGACCAGGATTCCAGCGTCATGATCTGGAACAGGGAATAGAGCGACCGGCCAAGCGTGCCGAACCATTCATCAAAGGCCGCGCCATACATGATCGTGGCCATGACCCCGAAGACGTAGAACACGATCGAAATCATCACGATCACCGCGCCCATGCCCGGCAGCGCGTCCAACAGGGCCTGAACCACCGCCCGCATCTGCGGGATGACCGACAGCAACCGCAGGGCGCGGATGACCCGTAGCCCGCGCAGGGCCGACAGCGCGGTCGTCTGCGGCAACAGGCCGACCGACACCACCAACAGATCAAAGATGTTCCACGAGTTGCGGAAGAAGTTCAGCCCGTATGCAAACAGCTTGAGCAGCAATTCGATCACGAAAATCGTCAGAACTGTCTTGTCGATCAAAGACAGCAACGTGCCAAAGTTCTGCTGCGCCCAGTCCGATGTGCCGATGCCGAGGGTGATGGCGTTGAAAATGATCAACGCCATGATCCCGTTTACCACCCGTGGCTGTTCCAAGAACGCACGCATCTTGGCGCGCAAGGAATCGTCCTGCGGCATGTCGGTCTGGTCGGCATTGTGGGTGGCTTCGGTCATAGTCTCTCCGTGCGGGGTCCTCTGGTGCCTATTTCAGGTCTTTTTCAACCAGCTTGAATTTCTTTTCCAGTTTCTTCATCTCGGCAATGGCGGTGTCGGCAACCTTTTGATAACTCTGCATTCCCTTGAAGTCGCTCAGGTAGGTTTTCGCATCCTCAAGCGTCAAATCACCCTGTTTGCACTCGTCTCCCAGCCCGTCCAGAAGCCCCTCAAGGCTGTCCACGACCGTGTCGAGCCTATCCAGCGCGGTCTGCACATCCTTGTCCATGATGGCCTTGCCGAAATCGGCCAGCTGGCCGTTCTCGCTGTCCTTCATCTTTTTGCCGGTGGACAGCAGGAACTTGGCGATGTTCTGGGCGTCCTTGGCGGTGCTGGACAAGTCGGACTGCAGTTTCTCGATGACCTTGACCGACTGTTTCATCACGGCATCCGCGCGCGCATCGTCGCCTTTCGACTTGGCACCGATAAAGGCGTTCAACACCTTGAGGGTTGCATCCACCGGGGACGAAATGACGCCCTTGGCATCCAGAGAGCCGACCTTGGCCATCGCCTTTTTGCCCAAAGCGATACCAGCCTTGGCCTCGCCCTTTCCTGACTCCAGTTCCTCCAGCGCGGTCGAACATTTATCGTCGATGTCGGACAACGCGTATTTCATGGCCTTCTGCATCGCTGCAACGTTGGCTTTGTTGTCCTTGTCGGCCTTGCCTTTTTCGGACTTTTTCTTTGTGTCACCCGCGCGCTGTGCCAGAATTTGCAACTCGCGGCGTACCAGCCCCTCCATCGCTTTGGACAGCTTGCCGGGGTTCCACTTCTTGGGGTTCAGATTGACCTTCTGTTCAAAGGTAATCGGCTTGGCGAACATCTTTTTCAGATCGGGATCGGCTTCAATCCATTTCTGGATGTCGCCCTTCATTTCCTTGAAAGGACTGACACTCAGTTTTGCGGTCATCTGTTTGGTTCCGGCAGGGGCTACCATGGGTCTATTCCTTTTTAAAAAATTCAGTTATCCAGCGGCGAGGTCGGCAATTTCAGATCCAATATCAATTCCAAGAGATGCGCTGGTCACCACGAAATCGGCAACAGAACTGGCATCGGCAAATCCCGTACCCGCAGAGGCGACGACCAGAGTGCCCAAGGCTTTCTCAAGCTTGGAGTTGCTCCACTTTTTCGCGTTCAGCTCGACCTTCTCCTGATAGGTGATCGGCTTGGCAAAAATCTTCATTCTTTCGGGGTCGGATTTAATCCAGTCCGACACGTTCGACTTCATTTCCTTGAACGGAAAAACCTTGAGTTTTGCCGTGAAGTCCGAGTTTCCCTCTGCAGCCATTTTGTAATCCTCCGTCTGAAATTAAGTTGCCCTTTGGTTCGCCTGTAAATTTGTATTCAATATTAATGTCTTGTGCGCTTGTGGGCGGTCTATGCCCTTTGCGCGTCGTGGTGTGTGGCAGGGCGCTGAATGCGCGCCCCGCCGGTGATGTGATGAACGGCACCTGCGCATGCTGCGCCGTTCACCTTGCATTTCAAATTCCGCACCCTCACTCGAAACTGTAGGTGAAGTCGCTGCCATCGACGTCGATGGCGACCTTGTCGATCGTGCCGCCTTCCATCATCCGGCGCAGGAACTCCGCCGAGATGTCGGGCAACATCGTGTTGGTCACGATGGCGTCGATCATGCGGCCACCGCTTTCCAGTTCCTGACAACGGTTGACGATCTCGTCGACCACGGCTTGGGAATATTCGAAGGGCACCTCGTGCGCCGCCTCGACCCGCTTTTTGATCCGGTTGAGTTGCAGCACGGTGATCTGCGCGATCATATCGGGCGACAGCGGATAGTAGGGGATGGCGACCAAACGTCCCAGCAGCGCGGGTGGGAACACCTTAAGCAGCGGCTCGCGCAACGCCTTGGCCATGCTTTCGGGGTCCGGCATAAGCTCGGGGTCGCTGCACATGTCCATGATGAGGTCGGTGCCCGCGTTCGAGGTCAGCAGGATCAGCGTGTTCTTGAAGTCGATCACACGGCCCTCGCCGTCTTCCATGACGCCCTTGTCGAACACTTGGAAAAAGATCTCGTGCACGTCTGGGTGCGCTTTTTCGACCTCGTCCAGCAGAACCACGGAGTAGGGTTTGCGCCGCACCGCCTCGGTCAACACGCCGCCCTCGCCATAGCCGACATAGCCCGGAGGTGCGCCTTTCAGCGACGACACGGTATGTGCCTCTTGGTATTCGGACATGTTGATGGTGATCACGTTTTGCTCGCCACCATACAGCACCTCGGCCAGTGCCAGCGCGGTTTCGGTCTTACCGACACCGGACGTCCCTGCCAGCATGAACACCCCGATGGGTTTGGAGGGGTTATCAAGCCCCGCGCGCGATGTCTGGATGCGTTTGGCGATCATCTTCATCGCATGGTCCTGACCGATGACGCGCTTGGCCAGATGCTCTTCGAGGTTCAGAACAACCTCGATCTCGTCCTTGACCATGCGGCCAACAGGGATGCCCGTCCAGTCGCCCACGACCGAGGCAACCGCCTGATGGTCCACGATGGGCAGGATCAACGGATTGTCCCCTTGCTGGGCCACAAGTGCGGCATTCTTTTCCTTCAACTGCGCCATGATCGCGGCGCGGTCCTCGTCGGACATGGCGATGTCGTCGGGCACTTCGGTCTCGGCGGCCTCGTCGGCGGCAATGCCTTCGCGGGTGTGGGTTTCCTCGACCTGCTGACCGGCGGCGCGCAGCTTGGCGCGCAACTCGATGATCTCGCTCACCAGCGTTTTCTCGGCCTCCCAATCGGCCTTGAGGCCCACCAGACGCTCTTCTTCCTCGGCCTTCTCGGCTTCGATCTTGGCGCGGCGTTCGCCCACATCGTAACCGGCAGTCTCGTCACGCCCGATGATGTCGAGTTCAGTGTTCAGGGATTCAATACGACGCTGTGAATCGTCCACCTGCGCAGGCACGGCGTGCTGGCTGACGGCGACGCGGGCACAGGCGGTATCCAGCAGGCTGACCGATTTGTCCGGCAGTTGGCGAGCGGGGATATAGCGGGCCGACAGGGTCACTGCCGCCTCGATCCCTTCGTCCAGAACCTGCACCTTGTGGTGTTTTTCTAACATGCCCGCGATGCCGCGCATCATCAGGATTGCCTTTGGAATGTCTGGTTCCTCGACCTGCACGACTTGGAAGCGGCGGGTCAGGGCGGGGTCTTTTTCGATGTGCTTTTTGTACTCGGCCCATGTGGTCGCGCCGATGGTGCGCAGCGTGCCGCGTGCCAGCGCCGGTTTCAGCAGGTTGGCCGCATCGCCGGTACCGGCAGCGCCCCCTGCCCCGACCAGCGTGTGGGTTTCATCGACAAACATGACAATGGGCGTTGTGCTGTTTTGCACCTCGTCAATGACCGAGCGCAGGCGGTTTTCAAATTCGCCCTTCATAGAGGCACCGGCCTGCAACAGACCCACATCCAGCACCAGCAATCGCACGTCGCGCAGGGCGGGCGGCACATCACCACGGGCAATGCGCAATGCGAATCCTTCGACCACAGCCGTCTTACCAACGCCCGCCTCACCGGTCAGGATCGGGTTGTTCTGGCGGCGGCGCATCAGGACGTCGACAATCTGACGAATTTCCTCGTCACGGCCCACGATGGGGTCAATCTCTCCGTTGCGGGCCTGTTCGGTCAAATCGGTACAAAACTGTTCCAGCGCCTCGCCGCCATCCTGCCCGGGTTTCAGCGCGCCCGATGCCTCGCCGGGTTCGGCACCGCCACCGGTGACCGACCCGTCCTGCGGGCGCATCGCATCCTCGGGAGAGCCATCGGTGATCTTGTGAAAATCGTCGGCCAGATTGTCGGGTTTGATGCTGGCGATGGTCGGGGAAATGCTGACCAGAATGTTCTTGAGGTTGGGTGTTTCCAGCATGCCCAGCAGGATGTGACCCGTGCGCACCTGATTGGAGGAATAAAGCAACGACCCCCAGACCCATGCGCGTTCCATCGCATCTTCTAGGTGGGATGACAGATCGCTGACGGAACTGGCACCGCGTGGTAGCGCATCAAGGGCTTTGGTAATTTCTTCGGCGATCTTGGCAGGGTCGAGCTTGTAATGCTCGATAATCATATGCAGGTCGCTGTTCTGGTTGTTCAGGATCTGGTGAATCCAGTGGACGATCTCGACATACGGATTGCCCCGCATCTTGCAGAATACCGTGGCCCCTTCGATGGCCTTGTATCCCAGCGTATTCAGCTTGCCGAACAATGCAACGCGGCTGATCTCTGTCATAATTTATGTCCCTTTCAATATCGGCGCGGTCCGGGCGTTTGGCTCCAGATACAATTCGTCCGCGTCCTTTTTTCTTGTTGTATTCCCCACCCAGCTGGTCTGACCCAGCCGCACGGTTTCTCCCAGTTTGGGCTGCGGGATTTCGTCGGCCCGCAGCACCAGATTCACGTCGAAATCCAACGCATCGCCTACATAATTGCGCACAATCGCGCGCAAGCGTTCCAGCGATCCGGTGCCTGGCAACAGACGCTGGTATTCCTCATAGCTAAGCGGGCCAATCCGTAGCCGGAACTTGGCCGACCGCGTCCACACCCGATCCCCCACCGACGCCGTGCGCCCCAGTTGCGCAGGCGCGCCCATCTGCCAGCGATCGCTTGGCTCAAGCTCAAGCCAGCAGCCGACAAATTCGATCACTTCGACCTTGGCCCCGAAAAAGGATTGCAGGATCGACCGCAGCCCTTCGGCATTGCGCGGCCCCTGCGACAACAATCCGGCAAAGTGGCGCTTGGCCACATCGGGCATCGCGTCTTTGTTGCGCATCTTGTCGGCGTGATAACCGGCGATGGCCGCGACCTTGCGTTCCATCCCGTCATTGTCGGGCCGGTCAAAGCTAGGTGCGGGCTGACCCGACCGCCATGCGCGGTAAAACAGCGTTGTCAGGCGGTGCGTGACCATATCGGCAAAGGACACCAGCGTGGGGTCGCGGTGGTGGCGAATGCGATGATTGGCGTATTCCGTCAGGTGCAGCGGCAGCGGCCCGTTGGGGCCGAACAGCCCGAAGAATCGGTTGGTCAGACGCCCCGGTTTCTTGCCCTTGGGCGGGGTAAAGCCGGAAATCGTCGACGGGGGAAACCGCAGATCGGGTTCCTGCCCGAAACGGACCTTGTCGTCACGCGGGCGGCGCGCCTCTCCGATGCGGGGCGCGTCCGGAAACGCCGCTTCCAGCACGCGGAAAGCGTGGAAGAAGTGGTGTTTCTCAGGGGTCTCAGCAAGCCGTTCTAAATGCTCTAGAGAATCCGCCCCAGACCGGTTTCCGGTCGCCATCGGGTAATCTCCCCACGCTGTTGGGTGACAAGCACCGTTTCGGTAAAACTATTGAGTGATACATACTTGTGGAAAAAACGCTCAAGCACCGCGCCCATTGCATAGGCGCTGGTGCCTTCAAAAAAACTCTCGTCAAAAGTGATCGAAATCTCCAGCCCGCGCACGGCTGTCGACAGCACCTCGTCGGCCATGCGCCGCACAATTGGGCGCGTTGATACTGCCGTCAGCCCCTCAAGCTGCTTTTCCAGCACCTTGTTGCCCGAGGGCGCGTAGATGCCGATCATCTCGCGCAGGGCGGCGGCACTGTCGGCGGCACCTTCGTCGGCAATGGATAGATAGTTCAGTGACAGATGCGAGATCAGCCGCCACGCCGTGTCCCCCTGCCCCAGAGACGGGCGCGGGCGAGTCGGGTTCACGGGGGTCGAGATATGGGCAACAGGCCCACCACCTGGCAGGTGGAACACGTCCTTGGCACCCGTGGGCAGCAGCAGTGGCAAATCGCGGTTCGTGACCATCGCCTGCACCGCCAACTGGTCGAGTTCGACGCTGTAGGGCGCTTGCGAACTGTCCACCAGCGTCACATAGGTTTCCGAGCCCAAATAGGATGTCCGCACCCCTTTCAGCCGCTCTTTCTCGGCGCGTTGGCGCATTTTGCGGGACTGGGTGTAATAGGTGGCGTGTGTTTCCCCAGCCGCTGTCAGATCGGTCGCGGAATAGAACGGGCGGAAGGTCACATCATCCTCGCCCGAACCGGAAATGCCGGTGATGCCATCCAGCGAATAGATTTCGTAATCCAGCGGCGCAGTGCGGTCCGCCACAACGTGATGTTCGGTGACAGAGGGCGAGATATGCACGCGGTCACACCGCTTGTGGAACAGGTTCACCGCTGGGGTCGCGTTGAGGGTGAACGCCTCTGGCGTAACACCGGCGGCAATCTCGGGATCGCCGTTGCGCAGCAGGATATAGATGTCGACATCGGCCCCCTTGGCGCGTTGCAGCGCCATGGCAATGCCCTTGAGTTCGACAAAGTGATACCGCTCGGGCATCGCGAAATATTCCTGCAACAGGCGATAGCCGTCAAAGCTGCGCTGCGGGGTCGGCAACAGTGCCTCGTCCTGATCAAAGCCGCGCGGGATCACGGTGCCATTAGGCAGATCGTCAACCCAGTCGGCGCGCCGATCGGTGGACCGGCCCAAAACGCCCGTCACCTGCGTGCCAAGCAACTCGTGCAATTCCCAGTTCTTGCCCTCCTGCCCGTTCAGGAACAGGGTCAGGCTGTCGAGGTTCAGTTCCGAAATCGGCTGATCACCATGGCGCGCAAGGCGCAGGCGGATACCGGCGCGGGCCTCGGTCTCGCGGGCGACACCGGCAGCCACCAGTTCGCCGCGCCCGTCGATATATTCCGCCTCGGTGATCTTGATGGGCCACATCTGCACGTCCATCGCGGTGCGGAACACGCAAGGCGTCGTGTCACCTTCGCCAAGCACCGAACGCAATTCGCTGCCTCGCTTGATCGTATAACCATCCTCAAGCGCGGCGTTCTGCATGTCCGGCTCAAAGGCGGCGACCATCATGGACGGCTGTGGGCACAGATAATGCGGATAGATAATTTCAAGCAGGTTGGAGGTCAGCGTGGGGTATTGCAGTTCCAGTTCCAACTGCACGCGCGCCGACAGGAACGCGACGCCTTCGATCAGCCGCTCGACATAGGGGTCGACAACCTCCATCCCGTCCATGCCCAGACGCGACGCGATCTTGGGATAGGACTCGGCAAACTCCGCCCCCATGTCGCGCATGAAGGCCAGTTCGCCTTCGTAGTGTTTGAGCAGTCGGGTATCCATGGCAGGCTTAGCCGATCCTTTCCAGTTCGAGTTCTCCGGTGGTCACATCGACGGAACTGCGCAGGTACAGTTCAATTGGCAAAGGCTGCGCCCACATGTCGGCGCGGATGTCATAGTTAACGACCGTGTTGCGCGACCCCTGCCCCACCGCCAGCTTGACGTTCAACGATCCTGGATGGATGCGGGGTTCAAAGGTTTGCACGGCGGCAATGATCGACTTGCGGATCATCTCGGCACGGGCCGAGGTCGAAAAGTCGCCCGCCACATCGGTGATCCCGTAGTTCAGCACCGAATGGAACGCGTTGGGATAGGTTTCCTCGTCAATAAAAGTCGCGTTGTTCGAGGTGTTGAGAAGCCATGCAAGATCGCGTTGCAGAATGTCGCGCAACTGGCGCAGATCGATCACCCGCGAGTTACGGCTTTCCTTGACCTCGAACGGGTCGTCATCCGTCAGACGGTCCAGAAGGGACGGTTGCAGACGTTCGGCGATCATGCGGTCGGACATGGATCAACCCTCGTCCCCGTCGGCTGTTTCCTCGGCCTCGGGCAGTTCGACGTCCATTTCCAGCAGTCGCATGTCCATCAGGGCCGTATCGCCCAGATCGGTGGTCAGCAGACGTTGGCCCAGCCCCGCATAGGTATCCGCGCCCAGATCGACCCACTGTGTGGCGCGGGCAAGCTTTTCGGCGTCCCCGCCGCGGTCGACCGTACCGGCATAGCGGGTGGGGATCAGCGCGACGATGTCACCACCATTGGCCAGCTTGATTTCGGCAGGGGTCCAGACCGCATCGCGCAGGTCTGTCGGATCGTCGAATTTCGCATTGGCGATGGAGGTGAACGGCATCCAGAAATACCGACCGTTCACGATGATCTCAAGCAGAGGGCCAAGGCGCATGTCGGCGTCGGCAATCCACTCGAACGGTTGCCCGTCGATCTTGCCCGAACAGGACGGCGCCAGTTCAAAGGCGCGGGCACGGGTTTCGGCGGCCTGTTCGGCATTGCCGGCGGCGTTGGATTTCAACGCCTCGACCATCAGGGCGATCCATTCGGCAGGTTCGCCAAAGATTAGCGGTTCCTTTTCGCCGGTGAACACCTTCTCGCGATAGACTTCGCAAATGATGCCCTCGCGATAGGTCTGGGCCATCGCGGTGGCCTCGGCGTTCATTTCGGCGGATAATTTCAGCTGTGCGATGGCACGTTTCCAATCGCCGCGCACAGACAGCAACTGGAACAAGAAGATACGTAACGCGGGGTTCGCGGCATCACCGCGAATGGACTCCTGCAACGCGGACAATGCGCCATCAAGATCACCAGATTTTAACAGATCCTCGGCACTCACGCGTCATCTCCTTGAAAACAGGTCTAGAGAGACAGGCCCAGAGAGGGCCTGCCCGAATGGTGTAACATTGCCGAAAGGCAAAGGCTTAGACTTCCAGAGCAGCCTTGTTCTTGACGCGGCTCCACATGGCGTCGGAATGCTTGGCCATTTTGCCTTTGATGTCCTGCTTGGAATACTCGACCTTCATCGCGCCGTACTGCATGACCAGTGTTTCTTCGCAGATGTCGTCGCCGTCGGAACCGGACCAGCTGATGTCTTGCAGCATGACCAGTTTGAAGTCGAACTTCAGGAAGGTTGTACCGGATGCACCGTCAGCACCGCCCGAGCGGCGCAGTTCGATGTGCACGTCCTGAATGTGACCACCTTCGACCAGACGTGTGAACAGCCCGCAGGATGCCGTGTCGGTCTTTTTGGTAACGGTCAGTTCTTTGAACGTTGCCTTACCAGCACCACCACCGGACGAGATCGAGCCGATGTTGATGTTGTTCTCCGCGCCGATCTCAAAGCTCAGGATCTCGAAGGCCTTTTGCTTGGCCATCGCATCATCTTGAGTTTCGCCTTCGAGTTTGCTTTCGCCGGGGATATACATGAATGCGTCAAATGACATTTTGGTTCTTCCTCTTTGTTGGTAGTTTTACAAGGGTAGTTGGGGAGCTGAAAAGCGGCAGACCGGGATTATCCTTTCTCGCTCGGCAGCTTGGATACCAGCCGGAGGGAAACAGACAGACCCTCGAGCTGATAATGCGGTCGAAGAAAAAACTTCGACGAGTAATAACCCGGATTGCCTTCGACTTCCTCGACCACAACTTCTGCCGCAGCAAGAGGTTGTTGGGCTTTGACAGACTCAGGCGATGTCTCCGCGTTAAAATCTACGTACTGGTCAATCCACGATTGCAGCCATTGCTGCATGTCGTCGCGGCTTTTGTAGCTGCCAACCTTGTCGCGCACGATGCACTTCAGGTAATGCGCAAAGCGGCACGTGGCGAACAGATACGGCAAACGCGCAGCAAGGTTTGCGTTGGCCGTGGCATCCGGATCGTCGTATTCGGCAGGCTTGTGCAACGATTGCGCGCCCACGAATGCGGCAAGGTCCGAATTCTTGCGGTGGATCAGTGGCATCATGCCATTCGCGGCCAGTTCGGCTTCGCGACGGTCCGAGATCGCGATCTCGGTCGGGCATTTCTGGTCCACGCCACCATCATCAGACGGGAAGGTATGGGTCGGCAGACCCTCGACCGCGCCGCCGGATTCAATCCCGCGGATCCTCGAGCACCAGCCGTATTCCTTGAAGGAACGGTTGATGTTCACCGCCATGCCGTAGGCCGCGTTAACCCACCCGTATTTGTTGTGATCCGTGCCGTCGGTGTCTTCTTCAAAGGCGAAGGCATCGACAGGATCGGTTTTCGACCCGTATGGCAAACGACCCAGGAAACGGGGCATCGCCAGACCGACATATTTGGAATCTTCGCTTTCGCGCAGGGACCGCCATGCGGCATATTCCGGCGTCTGGAAGATTTTGGTCAGGTCGCGCGGGTTGGACAGTTCCGACCAGCTGTCCATCTGGAACAGCGACGGGTTGGCCCCCGTGATCAGTGGTGCGTGGGCAGAAGCGGCAATCTTGGCCAATTCACCCAGCAGTTCGACATCCGGTGGCGAGTGGTCAAAGTGGTAATCCGCCACAAGCGAGCCGAAAGGTTCACCACCGAACTGGCCGAATTCTTCTTCGTAGATTTTCTTGAAGATCGGCGACTGGTCCCATGCGGTCCCTTTGTACTTGCGCAGGGTCTTGTGCATATCCTTCTTGGAAATGTTCATGACCCGAATTTTCAGCATCTCGTCTGTTTCGGTGTTGTTGACGAGGTAATGCAGACCGCGCCACGCGCTTTCCAACTGCTGGAAGTCGGGGTGGTGCAGGATTTCGTTCACCTGCTCGGTCAGCTTCTGGTCGATCTGGGCGACGATGCTTTCGATCGTGCGCAGCGCGTCGTCGGACACCAGCGCGGTGTTGGCCAACGCCTGCTGAGCGAGTGTCTTGACCGCCTGTTCCACAGCCGTCTTGGCCTGATCGGATTTCGGGCGGAATTCCTTTTGCAGCAGGTTTTCAAAATCGGAGGAGCCAAAGGCCGTTTCGCCTGCGCCACCGGCTGCTTCTGTTTCAAGTTCGGCCATGATCAGTCCTCACCTTCTTCATCGGATTTCGGGGCGGGTTGCGCCGCGAGGGTTTTCAGCAGCGCGGGATCCTGTGTGATCTTCGAAATCAGATCCTCGGCGCCGGACTTCCCGTCCATATATGTCATCAGGTTGCTTAGCTGGGTGCGCGCATCCAGCAGTTCTTTCAGCGGCTCGACCTTGGCGGCGATCGCGGCAGGGCTGAAGTCGTCCATCGAGTTGAACGTCATATCGACGGCCATATTGCCTTCGCCCGTCAGGGTGTTTGGCACGGTGAACGCGGCGCGCGGCGCCATGGATTTCATCCGGTCGTCAAAGTTGTCGACATCAATTTCAAGGAACTTGCGGTCCGCGATTCCGGGCTGGGGCACTTCGGACTTACCGGCCAGATCGGATACAACGCCCATAACGAACGGCAGCTGTACTTTCTTCTCGGCGCCGTACAGTTCCACATCATATTCGATCTGGACCCGCGGTGCGCGATTTCTCGCGATGAACTTTTGTGAACTCCCAGACATGTCCCGTTTCTCCTTCGAAAACTGTTGTTTTTGTCGTTTGCCCCAGAAAACAGGGGCGGTCTAAAAATGGTTACACCGAGCCTTAATCTTCGTCTTCCAATCCGCCGATCAGGTTGACACGGTCAACTCCGTCAGGCGCCATGTCACGCACGATGGTCATAAAATCCGCGCCGACAAGCTTTTTCGCCCGCAAAAGCAAAATAGGAAGCGGACTCGATGGCTCCGCGCGTTCATAATAACCGATAATCCGGTCCAATGCATTCTGAACGTCGGTAGGTGAGTTAATGGCACCGTTGCCACCCCCGCCTGCTGGGGCCGGTGCGCCACCGCCACCGCCCATTGCGGGGGCTTCCTGCGCCTCGACCTCTGCGTCTTCGCCCACAGGATCGCCCAAGGCGTTGGCCAGTTTCGCGTTCGCCTGCTTGAGGAACTTCAGCAGCGGATCAAGGTCGGGGCCCTGACCCGGTGTTTCGGCGTCGAACTTGGCGCTGATCGCGTTCACGTCCTCCAGCGATTGCGCAACCGCTTGCGAGATTTCCCGCAACGTGTCCTCGTCCGTGTCCTGAAACGCCGCAGCCACCTGACCGGAATCGGGAACGGTTTCCATATCGGCGGGCGGCGTCATCTCGCCCTCGGCCACAGCAATGTCGCGCAGGGACAGCGCGCCGAACGTCCGGCTTTGCGTCAGGGGGGCGCGGCGCACACCGCGCAAAATACGCGCGTCGTCCACCAGCGTCAGGATGGCGTTGACCCGCATCGTCGGGTCGTCGTCGTCATCTTCGTCCAACTGCGGGTGGCACGTGGCCCAGTATTCATCAAGGGCACGGGCCAGATAGGTCGTCGCCTGCGCAAATCCTGGAAACCCTTTCAGACGCAAATTCGCCTCGGCCAGATAGATGGCCGCCCGCAGGTCGTGGCTGCGTTCAAGGATCTCCGTCGCCTTGGCTGCGACTTCCTTATAGTCGGGATCTTCGGGCGGCAAAATCTGGTCGCCCGCCTGACGCTCTTCTCCGTGGGTGGCGGCGATCTCAAGTTCGGTAAAGACCGGATCATATTCCAGGTCTTCGCCGCTCGGTGCGTCGTCCCCATGGCTTTGAAGGAGCGCGTCTAAGTCCATTGTCCCCCCAAGGAATCAAAAAAATGTAACAAGCTGGCAACGTTACACGTCGTCGAGCAACTAGGAGCTTATCACAGAAAATTCGTTTGGGAAGTGAAACGACGTCCAAACGTATGGGGGTATTACATACCTTTTCACGCTGAAGTGGCGTTCTTATGTATGATAACTGCGGGTTGTTGACACATCCGGCACTTCAACCGCGCCGCATCTGCAAAAGCGGGTGCAAATCATTGACCTGTCGCCCTGCACATCGCACAGTTGGATTTGTGATTGCAAATATTCCTTATGACGGCCGTGATGGACGATCTTAATTCAGAACAGACATTGCCCCCGACACGGGCCATCCGCTTTGATCGCGTTAGTGATCTCTATGCGAACGTGCCCGAGATCGAGCGTTTTCTAGAGGCCATTCCCTTTCAGGACGAAGGCTACCGCAGTTTTCTGGAACGCCTGCGTTCCTCTGAAACCCCCGAGGATGCGGTGACCTTTACCGCATTCGCACTCAAACCCCGTGCGGGCATACGCTGGGGGTTGGAATGCGTGCTGTCGCTGGTGCCCGATATGACTCCCGAGGACACGCGCCTCGAAAACTACATTTCCGAGTGGCTGGACGAGACAACGGACGAAAAGCGGTGGAAAACCCTCGAGGCGTCCCTGTTTGCCCCCCGCCGGTCTGCTGCGGTCTACCTCGGTCTGGCGGTCGGGTGGTCCGGTGGTCCAATGGCCCCCAATGATCTGGTCGAGGTGCCACAATGGCGTTCACCCCGCGCGATCAGCACGGCGATCATGCGCGCTGTCGGCCAGACACGGACCGAAAACCGTGCTGCGGGGCTGGATTTCGTATTGGACCGCGCCGCCGGACTTCTGCGAATCAACTGACGGTCGCCCCCGCGCTGCCAAAAGGACATGAACAACCTATGGACAGGCTGACACTCCGAATCGAAAACAGGTCCGATGCGGCAGGCGACATGCCCGAGGATATCTCGGTTCTGGGCAAGGGGCTAAGCATCGGGCGCAAGGCCAACAACGACTGGTCGCTGCCCGACAACACCCGCTTTATTTCGGGCAAGCATATCGAAATCGCCTATACGGACGACAAGTATGTGCTTGAGGACGTGTCGACCAACGGCACCTTTGTGAACGGCTCCACCCAGCGGATCGACAGCAAACATATCCTTGCCGATGGCGATACGATCCGCGTCGGCAGTTATATTGTCGTGGTCGAACTGAAACCCGCACCCGACTCGGCCTTGCCGCAGATCAAGGGCGCGCAAGGGGTGCAGGCTCCGCCCATGGCGGGCACGATGCGCCCGCCGGTGACAGGCATCCAGTCGCACCGCAACGCGGCCACTTCGACTTCGGCACGGGGCGCGCAAACCCCTGACTTCTCGCGCTTCCAGACCGGTGTGACCGGCGCACCGGCCGTGCAGCGCCCCACTGGCGGCGTGTCGCAACCACCCAACATGGCACCCAAGCCCGAAGCGTCGCTGATTCCCGACGACTTCGAGGATGATCTGCTCGACCTTATACCGTCGATCCCGCCCACCAGTACCGAGCCTGAGCCAGAGCCGGTCACACCCGAACCAACGCCCCAGCCAGTTCCCGAGCCGACGCCAGAACCCACGCCAGAGCCGACACCGACGCCCCGCGTCGAAACACCCGCCCCCGCGCCGGAACTAGCCCCCCAAGCGGCGGCCCCAAAACCCGCCGAAACGCGTGCCCCCTTCCCCGATCTCGACCCCGCGCCGCAGCGCGAACCGGACCTCACGCCCAAAGCGGCAGAGCCGGACCTGACGCCGCGCCCTGTCCGCGTTGAACCCGCACCCGAGGCCGAGCGCCGCCCGCAAGCCTCCGTGCCCGATCCCACGCCACTGCCGATGCCAGACGCCATCGCGGCCAAGCCCCGCGACGATGGCCCAGCCTCGCCCGCCTATGCGGACGGTCCGTTCTCCATGACCGACCCGACCGCGGCCCCGATCGAACCACGCCCCCCGATGCCCAAAGCGCCGCCCGTGATCGAGAAAACCGATCTGACGCCGCAAGGGCTGGGCGAACGCTTTGCCGAAACAACCCCGCCGCGCAGGGATCCTGTGCCGCAACCCGCGCCGGAACCGGTCCGCCCTTCCCCGCAGGTCGCGCCACCTCCGCCAACCCCTGCTCCTGCGCCCGCACCTGCGCCCGAGGTCAAAGCACCGGAGCCCGTCGCGGCCCCCGCGCCTTCTCCCGAACCCGCACCTGCGCCGGCCCCTGCCGTGAACGCGCTGCTGGAAGGCTTTTTGGAAGGCGCTGAAATCGACGACCCCGATGCCCTTGCCATCGACCTGCACGAACTGGGCGTGATGCTGGGCAAATGCGCCCGCCTTGGCACCCGCGAGATGATGCAAATGTTGCAAGACCGCTCGGCGGTAAAGCTGTTCGTCGCTCAAGAAGACCGCACCATGCGCATCGCCAGCGGCAACAACCCGATGAAGTTTATGCTGGACCCCGACGACGCGTTCAAAGCGTTGTTCGTCACCCCGCGCGACGGCTACCAGACCGGACCCGATGGCTTTGACAATGCGCTGACCGACATCCGCCAGCACCAGCAGGCGATGATGGCCGCGATCCAGCCCGCGCTTGCGGACATGCTGCAAGGTCTGGCCCCTGCCGAAATCGCTCAGGACGCGGGCGGCGGACGCCTTGGCAGCGGCGCACGCAAAAGCTGGGAAGAATACACCAAACGCTGGGAAAGCCGCGCCGCCCAAGGCGAGAACGGGATGCTGGATGCGTTCCTTGATGCATTCTCGCGCCGCTATAATCAGGCGCTCGATTCCCTTTAATCTGACGTCGGCTCTCGGGCCGGAAACACCCGTCATTTAGCAACATCACAAACGCAAACGGGGCACCTGATCAGGTGCCCCGCTTTGTTGTTGTCTGGCTGGTTGCCGATCAGAACTGCAGGCGCAACTGACCGGTGATGCCATAGCTTTCCACATCCGAGCTGAACCGCGCATCGACACGAACCGAGGCGTTCAACTGACGCGCATTGCCCGCCTGACCTGGGCTAAGCAGCGTGAGGTAGTTCACCCCGAGGCTGAGTTCGCCATAGGCGCCAAGGTTCTCCAGCGCGATGTTCCGCGGTGTGCCACCTGTTGGCGTGAAGGTCGCGTTCCGGTCGTCGGCAAAGTCGTTATAGATCGTCGCCGTCCCGAAGTAGCTCAGCAAGCTGACTTCGTTGGGCAGGATCTTGGTCTTCGCGAGCGACGCGCTGACAAAGCCGACGCGGCTAAAGCCATCGTCAAAGACCAGCGTACCGTCGGTGCCAAGGGTCACATCGTCCGTCTCGTTTTTCGAGAACGAGAAGCCCGCCGATGTCACGAAGGTCAGGCCGTTATCCTCACCCACATCCCACGAATAGCCGAACGCGCCGGACAGGGTCTGGCCTTGGTTCTCGTATTCCTCGTCGACAAAGGCGGACAGGCCACCTGTGCCCAACTGGGTGTTTGTGGTTTCGAAATCGGTCTTCTCGTAACGGTACTGCAGGTCGGCAAAGAACCGGCCCCGTGCCGCTGTGACATAGACACCCGCGTATTTCTGGAAGATGTCGCTGTCGATGATGTTGTCGAGTGTGCCGGTCACACCGAACGAGTTGCTCGAGCTCTTGGCATCGTTGAAGCCAGCAATCGCGCCGAACGCCACGTCCCAACCGTTATAGTGACCGCCAAAGCAGGCAAAGTCGCCGCCGAACTGCAGACCGCTGTAGTTCAGTTTCACAGGCGACGTACCGGACAGGTTCGACGTCTGGTCGGTGAACGATCCGTCTGCATTGGCTGTACCCGCGGTTGCCCGTGTCCAGACACCTGCGCCACATGGGTCTTCCTCGGCCCCTGCGGCCAGATCCGCCACAAACGGGCTGGTCGGACGGTTGACGATGGTGTTGACCAGCGTCTGGGTCAGACCCACGGTCGCCGCAACACCACTAACCGCCGCACTCGTCCGGCTACGCAGCAACAGCTGGTTGCCGCTTTCCTGAACGAAGTACTCCAACGCACCTTGGTTCGGCAGGTTGTTGAAAGAGCTGAAGCTCAGGTTGTTGGTGCCGGTAAAGGTGAACAGCAACGCGTTGTCGAAGGTGCCGGTGCCCACCAGATTGTCCAGCGTCAGCTCGACGCTGCCGGACAGGTTGCCAAGGCTGTTGATGGTGCCGATATCGACAGTACCGCCGCTGATGGTCGCATCGAATGTGATGTTGCCATTCACGGTCGCGTCGCCACCCACGGCCAGTTCGGATCCCGAACCTTCCATGTTCAACTCGGTGTTCGAAATCAGGTTGCCCCCGACAGACCCCGCCGTGCCCGAAACGTTCAACGTGGCATCGTTCGTCAGGTTGCCGCCGACACTGCCCACCAGATTGGTCACGTTCTGGTTGGTCAGGTCCGACGCCAAGGTCGCACCACCGGCAATGTTCAGGATACCGGTCGCATCGTTGGTGGTGGTGCCCACGCCGCCTGTGCCATCCTGAACGGTTGTGATGCCGGCGTTAATATCCAGCGCGGCTGCGTTTGTGATGCCGTTGTCGACGGTTGTTGTGCCGGTGAAATCTGCATCGCCGCCGGTGTTGTTGGCGAGGCTGCCGATGGAGCCGCCGTCGTTCACATCCAGATTGCCAGTGTTGGTGACCGCACCGTCGATGTCACCGGTGACAATCGTCCCGCCGCTTGCAACGGTGGACTGGTTGTCTACGTCACTGGCCAGAGTACCGGTGACAGTCAGCACGCCGGTCGCATCGTTGGTGGTGGTGCCCACGCCGCCTGTGCCATCCTGAACGGTTGTGATGCCGGCGTTAATATCCAGCGCGGCTGCGTTTGTGATGCCGTTGTCGACGGTTGTTGTGCCGGTGAAATCTGCATCGCCGCCGGTGTTGTTGGCGAGGCTGCCGATGGAGCCGCCGTCGTTCACATCCAGATTGCCAGTGTTGGTGACCGCACCGTCGATATCGCCGGTGACAATCGTCCCGCCGCTTGCAACGGTGGACTGGTTGTCTACGTCACTGGCCAGAGTACCGGTGACAGTCAGCACGCCGGTCGCATCGTTGGTGGTGGTGCCCACGCCGCCTGTGCCATCCTGAACGGTTGTGATGCCGGCGTTAATATCCAGCGCGGCTGCGTTTGTGATGCCGTTGTCGACGGTTGTTGTGCCGGTGAAATCTGCATCGCCGCCGGTGTTGTTGGCGAGGCTGCCGATGGAGCCGCCGTCGTTCACATCCAGATTGCCAGTGTTGGTGACCGCACCGTCGATATCGCCGGTGACAATCGTCCCGCCGCTTGCAACGGTGGACTGGTTGTCTACGTCACTGGCCAGAGTACCGGTGACAGTCAGCACGCCGGTCGCATCGTTGGTGGTGGTGCCCACGCCGCCTGTGCCATCCTGAACGGTTGTGATGCCGGCGTTAATATCCAGCGCGGCTGCGTTTGTGATGCCGTTGTCGACGGTTGTTGTGCCGGTGAAATCTGCATCGCCGCCGGTGTTGTTGGCGAGGCTGCCGATGGAGCCGCCGTCGTTCACATCCAGATTGCCAGTGTTGGTGACCGCACCGTCGATGTCACCGGTGACAATCGTCCCGCCGCTTGCAACGGTGGACTGGTTGTCTACGTCACTGGCCAGAGTACCGGTGACAGTCAGCACGCCGGTCGCATCGTTGGTGGTGGTGCCCACGCCGCCTGTGCCATCCTGAACGGTTGTGATGCCGGCGTTAATATCCAGCGCGGCTGCGTTTGTGATGCCGTTGTCGACGGTTGTTGTGCCGGTGAAATCTGCATCGCCGCCGGTGTTGTTGGCGAGGCTGCCGATGGAGCCGCCGTCGTTCACATCCAGATTGCCAGTGTTGGTGACCGCACCGTCGATATCGCCGGTGACAATCGTCCCGCCGCTTGCAACGGTGGACTGGTTGTCTACGTCACTGGCCAGAGTACCGGTGACAGTCAGCACGCCGGTCGCATCGTTGGTGGTGGTGCCCACGCCGCCTGTGCCATCCTGAACGGTTGTGATGCCGGCGTTAATATCCAGCGCGGCTGCGTTTGTGATGCCGTTGTCGACGGTTGTTGTGCCGGTGAAATCTGCATCGCCGCCGGTGTTGTTGGCGAGGCTGCCGATGGAGCCGCCGTCGTTCACATCCAGATTGCCAGTGTTGGTGACCGCACCGTCGATGTCACCGGTGACAATCGTCCCGCCGCTTACAACGGTGGACTGGTTGTCTACGTCACTGGCCAGAGTACCGGTGACAGTCAGCACGCCGGTCGCATCGTTGGTGGTGGTGCCCACGCCGCCTGTGCCATCCTGAACGGTTGTGATGCCGGCGTTAATATCCAGCGCGGCTGCGTTTGTGATGCCGTTGTCGACGGTTGTTGTGCCGGTGAAATCTGCATCGCCGCCGGTGTTGTTGGCGAGGCTGCCGATGGAGCCGCCGTCGTTCACATCCAGATTGCCAGTGTTGGTGACCGCACCGTCGATGTCACCGGTGACAATCGTCCCGCCGCTTGCAACGGTGGACTGGTTGTCTACGTCACTGGCCAGAGTACCGGTGACAGTCAGCACGCCGGTCGCATCGTTGGTGGTGGTGCCCACGCCGCCTGTGCCATCCTGAACGGTTGTGATGCCGGCGTTAATATCCAGCGCGGCTGCGTTTGTGATGCCGTTGTCGACGGTTGTTGTGCCGGTGAAATCTGCATCGCCGCCGGTGTTGTTGGCGAGGCTGCCGATGGAGCCGCCGTCGTTCACATCCAGATTGCCAGTGTTGGTGACCGCACCGTCGATGTCACCGGTGACAATCGTCCCGCCGCTTACAACGGTGGACTGGTTGTCTACGTCACTGGCCAGAGTACCGGTGACAGTCAGCACGCCGGTCGCATCGTTGGTGGTGGTGCCCACGCCGCCTGTGCCATCCTGAACGGTTGTGATGCCGGCGTTAATATCCAGCGCGGCTGCGTTTGTGATGCCGTTGTCGACGGTTGTTGTGCCGGTGAAATCTGCATCGCCGCCGGTGTTGTTGGCGAGGCTGCCGATGGAGCCGCCGTCGTTCACATCCAGATTGCCAGTGTTGGTGACCGCACCGTCGATGTCACCGGTGACAATCGTCCCGCCGCTTACAACGGTGGACTGGTTGTCTACGTCACTGGCCAGAGTACCGGTGACAGTCAGCACGCCGGTCGCATCGTTGGTGGTGGTGCCCACGCCGCCTGTGCCATCCTGAACGGTTGTGATGCCGGCGTTAATATCCAGCGCGGCTGCGTTTGTGATGCCGTTGTCGACGGTTGTTGTGCCGGTGAAATCTGCATCGCCGCCGGTGTTGTTGGCGAGGCTGCCGATGGAGCCGCCGTCGTTCACATCCAGATTGCCAGTGTTGGTGACCGCACCGGTGATGCTGCCGGTGACGGTCGTGCCTTCGGTCACGCCTGCGGTTGCAGGATCGTCCAGCGCTTGGTTGTTGACGTCACTGGCCAAGGTGCCGGTGACGGTCAGCGCACCACCCACTTCGTTGGTGGTGCCCCCTGCCGTCACAGTCGTCGTGCCGGAATTGATGTTCAGCGCGGCTGCGTTTGTGATGCCGTTGTCGACAGTTACGATGCCGTCGAAATCCGCATCACCACCGGTGTTGTTATCAAGGCTGCCGATCGACCCGCCGTTCACGTCCAGAACGGCGCTGTTGATCACTGCCCCGTCGATGTCGCCCGTGGTCAGCGCCCCTGCATCGTCGTTCACGATCAGTTGGCCACCGTTCTGGTTGGTGACAGAGGTGATGGTCAGCGTGCCGTCAACTGTCACGACCGCACCTGTGCCATCGTTGATCAGCGTATCGCCTGTCGCATCCGCGGTGGCGCCGTTGTCCACGTTGATCGTGCCGCTTGCGTTGTTCTCGATCGCACCGTTCGAGTTCACCGTGGTCGTGCCAGCGTTAAAGTCGATGGAACCGATGTTGGTGATCTGCCCGCCGGACACGTTCAGCGTCATCGCACCCGGACCATTCAGATCAACCGTACCTGTGGCGAGGTTGTTAAAGTTGCCGCCCGCTTCGGTATAGCTGTCGCCGGTGGTCAGAGTGATCGCACCGGAGTTGTTGGTTGTGTTGCCGGTGACAAGGAAGGCCGAGTAGCCCTGCATGTCAAAGTTTGCACCGGCGTTGTTGGTGAAGGACTCAACGGTCAGCGATGCGCCATTGGTGTCACCGTACAGATCGCCGATGGTGGAGTTGCCCGTGTTGGTGAAGGTGCCGACGCCAAAGGCTGCCTCTGTGTCGGCCAGCGTGAATGTCCCCTGAACATTCGCGCCACCCAGATCGCCCGCGCCGCTGGCATTGGTTTGCAGCGTCACGTTACCGATGGTGGACGAGTTTCCGGCGATGATCGTGTTGGTGGCCTGAATGACGATGGAGCCTGTGCCCGCATTCACCACACCGTTGTTCGTGAACGTACCGCCAAAGTCGAGGGTCGAATTCACTGCGGAATTGGATGTAACGCCGTTGGTGATGCCGTTTATGTTCTCGTAGTTGCCCGCGATGGTCGTGATGCCGCCATCGGCGTCAATCGTACCGCCATTGGTCAGACCACCGTCCAGCGCGGCGGTGTTGACCACGACCGTGCCGGTGTTCGTGATCAGGCTGTCCGTCGTGCCGCTGTTCACGGACAGGGTGCCCGCGTTTGTGATGGCCCCAGAAATGGAGGCGTTGCTGTTCACGGTCGTGCTGGCGTTCGCTTGGTTGTCCAGAGTGCCGTTCAGCGTGCCGTCTACGGTGACTGTACCGGTGGCTTGGTTAATAACGTTTGACGCCAGTTCGGCAGTCGCGTCGATGGTCAGCGCGCCGTTTGCTTCGTTGGTGACAGTGCCCACGCCGCTTGCGCCGTCCTGAACGGTGGTCGTGCCTGTGTTGATGTCCAGTGCGGCTTCGTTTGTAATGCCGTTGTCGACCAGCACGATGCCGTCAAAATCCGCATCGCCGCTCGAGTTGTTGTCGAGGCTGCCGATGGAGCCGCCATCGTTCACATCCAGATTGCCAGTGTTGGTGACCGCGCCGGTGATGCTGCCGGTGACGGTCGTGCCTTCGGTCACGCCTGCGGTTGCAGGATCGTCCAGCGCTTGGTTGTTGACGTCACTGGCCAAGGTGCCGGTGACGGTCAGGGCGCCACCCACTTGGTTGGTGACAGTGCCCACGCCGCCTGCACCGTTTTGAACGGTGGTCGTGCCGGAATTGATGTCCAGCGCGGCTGCGTTTGTGATGCCGTTGTCGACCGTCACGGTGCCGCCAAAGTCCGCATCGCCGCCCGTATTGTTTTCAAGCCTGCCCAGAGAGCCGCCAATGACGTTCAGATCGCCTGCGTTGGTGACAGCACCGGTGACGTCGCCAGCGCCCGTGATGTCGGTAACGCCGCCGTTCTGGTTGTCCAACGTGCCGTCAATGACACCGTTGGCATTCAGATCACCACCGTTCTGGTTGATAACGTTCGACGCCAGTTCGGCAGTCGCGTCGATGGTCAGCGCGCCGTTTGCTTCGTTGGTGACAGTGCCCACGTCGCCTGCGCCGTCCTGAACGGTGGTCGTGCCTGTGTTGATGTCCAGTGCGGCTTCGTTTGTAATGCCGTTGTCGACCAGCACGATGCCGTCAAAATCCGCATCGCCGCTCGAGTTGTTGTCGAGGCTGCCGATGGAGCCGCCATCGTTCACATCCAGATTGCCAGTGTTGGTGACCGCGCCGGTGATGCTGCCGGTGACGGTCGTGCCTTCGGTCACGCCTGCGGTTGCAGGATCGTCCAGCGCTTGGTTGTTGACGTCACTGGCCAAGGTGCCGGTGACGGTCAGGGCGCCACCCACTTCGTTGGTGACAGTGCCCACGTCGCCTGCACCGTTTTGAACGGTGGTCGTGCCGGAATTGATGTCCAGCGCGGCTGCGTTTGTGATGCCGTTGTCGACGGTCGTGGTGCCGGTAAAGTCCGCATCGCCGTCGGTATTGTTGTCGAGGCTGCCGATGGAGCCGCCATCGTTCACATCCAAATTGCCGGTGTTAGTGACTGCGCCGGTGATGCTGCCGGTGACGGTCGTGCCTTCGGTCACGCTTGCGGTTGCAGGATCGTCCAGCGCTTGGTTGTTGACGTCACTGGCCAAGGTGCCGGTGACGGTCAGGGCGCCACCCACTTCGTTGGTGACAGTGCCCACG
>NZ_JCBDJX010000003.1:0-52488 GCF_059882455.1 Tateyamaria sp. 7Alg 36
GCGGCAATCCTTGCCCGGGTCATGCGCTCGGCCCTGCTGGATGTGCTGAACGAAGATTTCATGCGCACCGCCCGCGCCAAGGGACTGACCCGCGGTCAAACCCTGCGCCGCCATGGGTTGCGCAATGCGCTGATCCCTGTGCTGACCATACTGGGCCTGCAATTCTCGTTCCTGCTGGCGGGGGGGATTATCATCGAACAGGTCTTCTATTTGCCGGGGCTGGGGCGGCTGATCTTTCAAAGTATTTCCGCCCGCGATCTGATCGTGGTTGAATCGGTGACCATGTTGCTGGTTTTTGCGGTGATCGTCGTGAACTTCGCGGTCGATCTGGCCTATGCGGCGGTCGATCCCCGCCTGCGAGCGCGCGCATGAACCGCGCGTTGATTGCCGGCGGAGTGATGACCGCGATCGTTGTGTTGGCCGCTTTGCTGTCCTTTCTCTGGACCCCCTATGTGCACAGCGCCATGAACATCCCCGCCAAGTTGCAACCCCCCAACGGGGCTCACTGGTTCGGAACCGACCATTTCGGACGCGACATGTTTTCGATGATCATGGTCGGCGCGCGCACCTCGATCGCCGTGGCCTTTGTTGCCGTGGGAATCGGCGTCGCCTTTGGCGTCCCCTTGGGCCTTTGGGCCGCAGCCCGTCAGGGGGGATGGGCGGACGAGGTGATCATGCGGACAAACGATCTGATCTTTGCCTTTCCGTCGCTGGTAATCGCCATCCTGATCACGGCCATTTTTGGCGCCGGAGCCGTGAACGCGATTATCGCCATCGGCATTTTCAACATCCCTGTTTTTGCCCGCGTCACCCGTGGCGGGGCGCTGCCGATCTGGGCGCGCGAGTTTATCATGGCGGCACGGGTGGCGGGCAAGGGGCGTGCACGGATCAGTGTCGAACACGTGCTGCCCAATATCGCGAACCTGCTGATCGTGCAGGCGACCATCCAGTTCAGCCTTGGCATTCTGGCCGAGGCGGCCCTGTCCTATGTCGGCCTTGGCGCGCAGCCGCCGACGCCAAGCTGGGGTCGGATGCTTGCCGATGCACAAACACTGGTCAGCATCGCGCCCCATATGGCCCTTGTTCCGGGTTTTGCGATCATTCTGACGGTTTTGGGCCTGAACCTGCTGGGTGACGGGCTGCGCGACAGGCTTGATCCGCGCTTGCGGGTGGCGCGGTTATGAGCGCTTTGTTGGATATCCGCGACCTGTCCGTTGCGATCCATGGGACACAGGTTCTGAAGGACGTCGCCCTACACGTGGACGCGGGCGAGATCGTCGCGATCACCGGCGAAAGCGGGTCGGGGAAATCCATGACCGCGCTGAGCATTATGCAGCTTTTGCCCGAGGGCAGTGCGGCCACGGGTGCGGTCGTCCTTGACGGTCGTGATGTAACGCAAGAAACTGAAGACGCCCTGTGCAAGCTGCGCGGCGCCACCGTCGGCATGGTGTTCCAAGAGCCGATGACCGCCCTTAATCCGGTGCAGACCATCGGTGCGCAAGTTGCCGAAACCGTGCGGCTGCACCGCCCCGATCTGGACGCGCACGACCATGCCGCCAAGGTGCTGGCGCGGGTCGGTCTGGGCGATTTGCCGACCACCCGCTATCCGCATGAGCTTTCCGGCGGTCAGCGCCAGCGCGTGGTGATTGCCATCGCCATCGCCTGCGGTCCCAAACTGCTGATCGCAGACGAACCTACAACAGCACTGGATGTAACCACGCAGGCGCAAATCCTCGATTTGCTGGTCGAGCTGGCGCGCGCGGACAACATGGGCCTGTTGATGATCACCCACGACCTCGCGGTGGTCGCCCAGATGGCGCAACGCATCGTGGTCATGCAAAACGGCACGGTGGTCGAAACAGGGAAAACCGCCCCCCTTCTAGCCGCGCCGCAGCATCCCTATACCAAGGCACTTTTCGCCGCCTCCGGCCATCACGCCACCTTGTCCCCTGTAACGGCATCGGAACCGTTGCTGCGCGTTGACTCGGTGGTGCGCGACTACGCCCTGCCGCGTACGGGGCTGTTCGCCGCCCCACGCCTGTTTCGCGCCGTGGATCACGTCAGCTTTGACATTCCCAAGGGGGCGCGCGTTGGCCTTGTCGGTGAATCCGGTTGCGGCAAATCCACCCTGACACGCGCCATTCTGGGGCTTGAACCCGTGCAGGCGGGTGAGATTTCGATCATTGGCGCACCCGTGTTCAGCGCGGGCAAACCGAACCTTGACGTGCGCCGCCAGATGCAGGTCGTGTTTCAGGATCCCTATGGCAGCTTCAATCCCCGCCACCGCGTTTCCCGCCTGATCAGCGAACCGTTCCACCTGCTGGATACGCCGCCACCCGACCGTGCGGACCGTGTGGCCGAGGCCCTACGCGCCGTGGGACTATCCCCCGACGACATGCACAAATATCCGCACCAGTTTTCCGGCGGGCAACGCCAACGTCTTGCAATTGCACGGGCGCTGATCATCCGCCCTGCCCTTATTGTTTTTGACGAGGCGGTCAGCGCGTTGGATGTCTCGGTGCGCGCTCAAATCCTTGATCTGATCGCGGATGTGTCGGCGCGGTTCGACCTCGCCTATCTGTTTATCAGTCACGATCTGCACGTGGTGCGCGGCATCACCGACACCGTGATGGTCATGCGGCAGGGCAAGATTGTCGAACAGGGCCAGACCGAGGCTGTGTTCGAAAACCCCGCCCATCCTTACACTCGCGCCCTTATTGATGCCGCGCCGGTGCTGCCCGAGATGGCACTGTGATGCGGGGGCTTGTCTGCGCACGCGCCTTGACGCCTAATCGGGCCACCAAACGATCCCAGCAAAGAGGCCCCGTATGACTGACGCACTCTGGTTCGACCCGTCCCTGATGTTGATCGGCGGGACATGGCGGCAAAGCGCGCAAACCCTTGCGCTGATCAACCCGTCGGACGGCACGCATCTGGCAGATATCGCGGCAGGGCTAAGCGACGACATCGACGCCGCCGTCACCGCAGCCCATACCGCCCGCGCAGGCGATTGGGGCCGGATGAGCGCGACCGAGCGTGGCCGCATCCTGACCGCGATCGGGCGCGCAGTATTAGAGCGTGTCGACGACCTTGCCATGATCGAAGCGCTGGACGTGGGCAAGCCCCTGACCCAAGCGCGCGCTGATGCGGTTGCCCTCGCTCGCTACATGGAATTCTACGGCGGCGCGGCGGACAAGGTGACGGGGGAAACGATCCCCTATCTGGATGGCTATACCGTCTACACCCTGCGCGAACCACACGGCGTCACGGGACATATCGTGCCATGGAACTACCCGATGCAGATCATCGGGCGCAGTGTCGGGGCGGCGCTCGCCATGGGGAATGCCTGTGTCCTGAAACCCGCAGAAGAGGCATGCCTGACCGCGCTTGCCTTTGCCCATATCTGCCAAGAGGCGGGGCTGCCCGATGGCGCGCTGAACGTTGTTCCCGGACGCGGGGCCGAGGCGGGCGCTGCGCTGGCGGGACACACGGGCGTCCATCACATAAGCTTTACCGGATCGGTGCGCACTGGTGCCTTGGTCCAGCAGGCGGCAGGAGCGAATGTGGTGCCCGTCACACTGGAACTGGGCGGGAAATCCCCACAACTTGTGTTTGACGATGCCGACCTTGACGCGGCCCTGCCCTTCCTTGTCAACGCGGGCATCCAGAATGCAGGGCAGACCTGTTCCGCGTCCTCGCGCATATTGGTGGATCGCAGCATTTATGAAGATGTCCGCGACCGCATGGCCGCAGCCTATGGTGGGCTGACGGTCGGGCCTGCGCTGTCGGATTTGCGGGTCGGTCCAGTGATTTCGCTGCGGCAAAAGCAGATCGTCGAGGGGTTTCTCGCCAAGGGTGCGGACCTGACTGTCACTGCCCACGGACATATGACGGGTGTGCCGGAAAACGGATCCTACGTGCTGCCCACCCTGTTCGAAAACGTGCCCGCCGACCATGTACTGGCACGGGACGAGATTTTTGGCCCCGTGCAAGTGTTGATCCCCTTTGAGACCGAAGCGCAGGCGGTCGAGATCGCAAACAGCACCGATTACGGCCTTGTCGCCAGCGTTTGGACCGCCAACGGGGCGCGGCAAATGCGACTGGCCAAGCAACTGCGTGCCGGTCAAGTTTTCATCAACAATTATGGGGCCGGGGGTGGTGTGGAGCTGCCTTTTGGCGGTGTCGGCAAGTCGGGCCATGGTCGCGAAAAAGGATTCGAGGCTTTGTACGGGTTTTCGAGCCTGAAGACCGTGGCGGCGCATCATGGCTAGGCACGTTAGCGTCGGTAAAGGCGGCGGGTTCTTCCCTGCGCGAAGCCAGTCATTTGAAAGGATGGCCAAGCAATGATTTTTGAAGACAGGTTCAAAGGCCGCAAAGCGGTCGTGACAGGTGGCGCTGCCGGATTGGGCCATGGGATCGCATCGCGCATTGTCGCCGAGGGTGGCAGCGTAGAGATTTGGGACATCAATCAAAGCGCGCTGGATGCGCTGGACCTTGACCGCATGACCACGCGCCAGATCGACGTCACCGACCCCGATGCCGTATCCGAAGCCATGGTCGAGGCCGCGCCCGACATCCTTGTATGTTCGGCGGGCATCACGGGGCCGAACACCACCACATGGGAGTATCCGGTCGAGGATTGGCTGGCAGTACATAACCTCAACCTTAATGCGGTATTTTACTGCTGCCGCGCCGCCGCGCCGTTGATGCGCGACAAAGGGTGGGGGCGGATCGTCAACATCGCTTCCATCGCGGGGAAGGAGGGCAACCCGAACGCCCCTGCCTATTCCGCATCCAAGGCAGGCGTCATCGGGTTGACCAAATCGCTGGGCAAGGAACTCGCCACCTCGGGCGTGACCTGCAACGCCATCGCGCCCGCTGCGGTGCGCACCGCGATCTTCGACCAGATGACGCAGGAGCATATCGACTTCATGCAGTCGAAAATACCCATGGGCCGCTTTGGCACCGTCGCGGAAATCGCGGCAATGGCCTGTTGGCTGGCAAGTGACGAGGCGAGCTTTTCCACCGGATTCTGTTTCGATCAGTCCGGCGGGCGGGCAACGGCATAATAAGGAGGCTTTGATGCAACTTAAAGGGAAGACAGCACTGGTAACAGGGGCGGCAAGCGGCTTTGGCGCGGGGATCGCAGAAGCGTTCGCCCAAGAAGGCGCGCGCGTCATGGTAGCCGATATAAACGCGGATGGCGCGGCCGAGGTCGCCCGATCCCTTGGCGGGGGCAGCGTGCAGGTCGACGTGGCAAGTGGCGCATCGGTACAGGCCATGGCCGGCGCAACCCTCGCCGCGTTCGAACACCTTGATATCCTTGTGAACAACGCCGGTATCACCCACCTGCCCCAACCGATGGAGGAGGTGAGCGAAGATGAATTCGACCGCGTGTTCAACGTCAACGCCAAGTCGGTTTATCTGACTGCTCGCGCGCTGGTGCCGCATTTCAAACAGCGCAAGGCCGGTGCGATCCTCAATATCGCCTCGACCGCGGGCGTGTCGCCGCGCCCTAACCTGAACTGGTACAACGCATCCAAGGGCTGGATGATCACCGCGACAAAGACGATGGCGGTCGAACTTGCCCCGTTCGGGGTGCGGGTAAACGCGCTAAATCCGGTGGCGGGCGAGACGCCGTTGCTCAAATCCTTTATGGGTGAGGACACGCCGGAAATACGTGCCAAATTCCTGTCGACCATTCCGCTGGGACGTTTTTCGACGCCGCAAGATATGGGCGGCGCGGCAACGTTCCTGTGTTCGGACGCGGCGTCGATGATCACGGGCGTCGCGATGGAAGTCGACGGCGGTCGCTGTATCTGACACCGTGCCGCTTCCAGACATCTTCCGCCAAAGGCTTTGCACCCCATGACACCAGGTCCACAGAACGCCATCACCGATATCGCAGGCCTCAAGGTCGGCCACGCGCAGGATGAGGCGCTGAAATCGGGTGTCACGGTTCTGGTCGGGGACGCACCGTTTACCGCATCCGTGTCAGTCCAAGGCGGCGCGCCCGGCACGCGCGAGACAGACCTGCTTGCCCCAGATAAATCCGTGGCGCAGGTAGATGCGCTCGTTTTGTCAGGCGGGTCTGCCTATGGGCTTGATGCCTGTTCGGGGGTGGTGGCGGGATTGCGCGCCGCGGGACGCGGGTACCGCGTGGGAGACGCGATCATCCCGCTGGTGCCGGGGGCGATCATTTTCGACCTGCTATCAGGTGGCGATCACGGGTGGAGCGAGACCCCCTACCCCGCTTTGGGCCGCGCCGCCTTTGATGCGGCGACGACCTCGACCCCGATTGGAACCATCGGCGCAGGCACCGGCGCGATGACCGCGATGATGAAGGGCGGGCTGGGCACTGCGTCACTGATGCTCGACAACGGGATCACCGTCGCCGCGCTGGTTGCCGCCAACCCGATGGGCAGCGTCACGACGCCGGGGGATAAACATTTTTGGGCGGCCCCTTACGAAATCGACGGCGAATTCGGCGGGCTGGGGCCAGACATGGCATCGGGGCTCGGGCGCAGTCTTGACAGTCGCAAGCTGACCGCGATGCAGGAACGCGCAAACACGACCATTGCCATCGTCGCCACTGACGCGGTGCTGGACAAGGCGCAGTGCCAACGCGTCGCCGTCGCCGCCCATGACGGGATCGCGCGCGCCTGCGTCCCTGCCCACAGTCCGGGGGATGGCGATCTGGTCTTTTCGGTTTCCGCAGGAAAAATCCCACTTACCGCGCCGCAAGACCTTGGCCTGATCGGACACGCCGCTGCGCTGTGCCTCTCGCGGGCCATCGCGCGCGGGGTTTTTGCCGCGACCCCTGCCCCGAACGACCTGCTGCCCACATGGAGCGAGATCAATGCCCGCACTTGAGCGCCCCGATATCTCTTTGCACTACGAAGTGACGGGTAACGGTCCGCCCCTCTTGATGCTGGCCGGTTTTATGTCGGATCATGCAAGCTGGACGCCCCTAATACCCGTGTTAGAGACATTTTTTACCTGCATCAGGCCGGACAACCGCACCACAGGGCGAACCACCCCTTGGGACGCTCCAGTGTCCATTGGGCATATGTGCGTCGATGCGCTCGCCCTGATGGACCATCTGGGTCACGATCGGTTTCACGTGGTCGGCCATTCCATGGGCGGCATCATTGCCCTGCATATGGCCCAAGAGACCCCCACGCGCATCGCGTCGGCCAGTATTGCTGCCTCTGCGCCGGTGCGTTTGACACGTAATACCGAACTGTTTGCCACTCTTGTTACGATCCGCCAATCCGGTGCGCCTGATGACCTTTGGTTGCGCACGCTGCTGCCTTGGTTGTTCCACCCGCGCCTCTATGATGACCCAGCCGCGGTTGAGCGCGCGGTGGCGGACGGGCTGGCCTATCCATACATGCAAACTGCGGCGGCCATGGCGCATCAGCTGACGGCATTGCGGGGGTATGAAGGGGGCGCGTTGACCCATCCCGCCTGCCCCACTCAGGCCCTGATCGCTGCGGATGACCTGTTGATCCCGCCCGATCACATTCTGTCCGTACTTGGGCACCTGCCCCACCATGTGATCGACACAGCTGGGCATTCGATCCACTGGGACGCTCCCGACGCGGTCGCCACCCATATCCGTACCTTTGCCGATGCCCACCCGATCTGAGGAAATATCCCATGCATGATCTCTACGGCCTGCCCGTAACTTGTGACAATGACACCACCCGTCAGGGCATCGACGATTTTGTGCACGGCTTCATCAGCTTCCAACCAAAAGCATCGAACATCCTGAAAGCGGCAAAAGCAGACCCTAATAACGGGCTTGCCAATGCCTATGCCGCGATCCTGTATATGCTGCTTGAGGCACCCGCCGCCCCGAAACTGGCGCAACCATTCCTCGACAACGCTCTGGCGGCAACAGGTTTGACCGCACGGGAAAGTGCGGCTGTCGAGGCGGCGCAACTGTTCGTTGCGGGCAAGATCCCAAAGCTGATCGAACTGTGCGAGGCCACGGTCAGCGCCTATCCCCGTGATATGGTCATGCTAAAACTTGGACAGTACCACACGTTCAACATCGGGGATTTTCCCGCCATGCTGCGGATCGCCGAGAAAGCCCTGCCAAAGGCGGACGACATCGCCTATGCCCATGGCATGCGCGCCTTCGGGTTCGAGGAATGTCATCTGCTGGACGATGCAGAAAAGGCGGCGCGGCGGGCGCTGGACATAGATCCGTCCGAGCCTTGGGCGCATCACGCATTGGCGCATGTGTACCTCACACGCGGACAGGTTGCCGAAGGCACGGCGTTTTTGGAATCGGTGGCGCATCACTGGTCCGGCCTGAACAGTTTCATGCATTCGCATAACTGGTGGCATCTTGCGCTGTTCTACATCTCGTCCGGCGATACCAAGGCTTTGCTAGAGGCCTATGACACCCATGTATGGGGGTTGGCCAAGGATTATTCGCAGGACCAGATCGGCGCGGTGTCCCTGCTGGCGCGGATGGAGTTTGCAGGGGTGAATGTCGAGGATCGCTGGACTGATGTGGCGGATCATATCGCCAAGCGCGGTGCCGACACCACCTCGCCGTTCCTGACCTTGCAGTATCTTTACGCGCTTGGCCGCACCCATCGCCCCGAAGCGGAAACGCTTTTGAAAGCCATTGAGGAGCGCGCCGAGGACGACAGCCGCCACGACGTGGAAACTTGGCGCGACGTGGCCCTGTGGGCCGGGCACGGGATCGCCGCGCATACTGCGGGCGATTACCACGACACCATACGTTTTCTGGGCAAAGCCCTGCCCCGCCTTGCGGAGTGCGGCGGCAGTCACGCGCAACGCGACCTGTTCGAGCAAATTCATCTGGATGCCCTCATCAAGTCAGGGCGCACCTCGCAAGCGCAGCAAGTACTGGAAATGCGCCGCACCTTCGACCCTGACGGTGTTCCGCTGAATGCGATGCTGGCGACGATCTATGACCAGTCTGGCCTACCCGCACAGGCTGAAACCGCGCGCCAACGGGCTGCTGCGCACGGCTGAGCCCGTTTGGGGCGTGCATTTTCTTGCACGTTTAACTTCGGGCGAAAGCTGCCGCATCGTCTGCGAGCAAGCACCATACGTAGGCGCATTGCGCGCCTGTTTTGCACCGCCCGCCCTGCCCTGTCACAAGGGCCATCCCACCCCCACGCATCGGTCGATTGCGCTAACGGTCCAGAAAGTGCCTTCATCAAGCAGTCGAAGTGCATTAACACTTTGGCGAACCTGAAACAGCATACGGCTGCATACCCATCGGCAGCGGTTATTTAGCGGAGCGGATCATGGCACAAAACTATGTCGAACGGGGCGGCGTCAAAGCAGACGCCATTTTTGCGGAATTTATCGAAACGCACGCCTTGCCCGGCACTGGGGTTGATGCCGACACGTTCTGGAACGGGCTGACGACCCTTGCCAACGACTTTGGCCCCCGCAACCGCGCCCTGCTAAACACCCGCGAGGATCTGCAAGCGAAGCTGGACCAATGGCACCGCGATCACCGCGATGGCGGCCATGATCCCGCTGCCTACAAGGCGTTCCTTCAGGAAATCGGATACCTCCTGCCTGAAGGTCCGGACTTCGAGATTGAAACCGCCAATGTCGACCCCGAGATCGCCTCGATCGCCGGTGCTCAGTTGGTGGTGCCGATTACCAATGCGCGCTTTGTGCTGAACGCCGCGAATGCGCGGTGGGGCAGCCTGTATGATGCATTCTATGGCACCGACGCCATGGGCACATCGCCCGAACCCGGCCCATTTAATGACGGGCGCGGCGCGCGGGTGGTCGCACGTACAACCGTGTTCCTTGATGAATCCTTTACCGCGACGGGCACGAGCCACGGGCGTGCGGAATCCTATACCGTGTCGAACGGCGCGCTGTTGGTCGACGGCCATCCGCTGGTCGATCCGTCGAAGTTCGTCGGCTACAAGGGCGACGCTGATGCCCCGACCGAAGTCGTCCTGCGCAACAACGGATTGCACGTGGTTCTGGTGTTCAACCGCGACCACCCGATCGGATCGCAATCGCCTTCGGGTCTGGCGGATGTGCTGCTGGAATCCGCTGTATCGACCATTACCGACTGCGAAGACTCCGTCGCCTGTGTCGATGCCGAGGACAAGGTACTGGCCTATGGCAACTGGCTGGGTCTGATGAAGGGCGATCTGTCCGAGACATTCGAGAAAGGTGGCAAAACCGTCACCCGCGCCCTCCACGACGACCGCACCTATACCGCGCCGGATGGCGGGTCGCTCACGCTCAAGGGGCGCACGCTGTTGCTGGTGCGCAATGTGGGACACCTGATGACCAACCCATCGGTGCTGGACGCCAAGGGCAACGAGATTTTCGAAGGGCTGATGGACGCGCTTGTCACCACGCTGATCGCGATGCACGACTTGCAAAAGACCGACGGTCTGCGCAATTCGACCACCGGATCGGTCTATGTGGTAAAACCCAAGATGCACGGCCCCGAAGAGGTCGCTTTCTCGGACGAGATCTTTACCCAAGTGGAAAAGGTGCTGGGCCTGCCGCAATACACCGTCAAACTTGGCATCATGGACGAGGAGCGCCGCACTTCTGCGAACCTCAAGGAGTGTATCCGCGCCGCCAAACATCGCGTGTGCTTTATCAACACCGGTTTCCTTGACCGCACCGGCGACGAAATCCACACCTCGATGGAGGCAGGCCCGTTCAGCCGCAAGGACTTCATCAAGCGCAAGGGCTGGATCACGGCCTACGAAAATCAGAACGTCGATATCGGTCTGGAATGCGGACTGTCCGGCAAGGCACAGATCGGCAAAGGCATGTGGGCGATGCCCGACAAGATGGCCGCGATGCTTGATGCCAAGATCGAACACCCCAAGGCGGGCGCGAACTGTGCGTGGGTGCCTAGTCCGACAGCCGCGACGCTTCACGCCCTGCACTACCACCGCGTAAACGTGTTCGACGTGCAAAAGGCATTGGCCAAGGGTGGTCGCCGTGCCTATGTCGACGCGCTGCTTGAAATCCCTGTCGCCACCTACCGCGCTTGGAGCCCCGAGCAAATCCGCCGCGAGGTCGAGAACAACGCCCAAGGCATCCTTGGTTATGTGGTGCGCTGGATCGATCAGGGTGTCGGCTGCTCCAAAGTGCCGGACATCAACGATGTGGGCCTGATGGAAGACCGCGCGACCTGCCGTATCTCGGCCCAGCATATCGCCAACTGGATGCATCACGACGTGATCAGTCAGGACGAGGTGATGGACGTGTTCAAAAACATGGCTGAAGTGGTGGACCGCCAGAACGCCAACGACCCCGCCTACACGCCCATGGCGCCCGACTTTGACGGCATCGCGTTCAAGGCGGCCTGTGAGCTGGTATTCGAAGGTGTGTCGCAACCCTCCGGCTATACAGAACCTGTACTGCACGCGCGCCGTCTTGAGTTGAAGGCACGGTCGAACAGCTGACTTTGTGATTCGGCGCACTGCACAGTGTCTGTCGATACTGTGCAGCGGGTTTATATTGGGAAGCAACGCCATTTGCAGCGACGGCCTGTTGCTGCGTCCATAGGCGCGCGCAGCGCCTCTGGACGGTGCCATTGATCCAATAAAGGGGAACCACCGCATGCGCCCGCACAACCCGCTAGATGGCCTTGAAGTCGGCTTTGACATCCCTGCCCTGCCCGGGATGGACGAGGGCGATATTCAAACGCCCTGTCTGATCCTCGACCTCGACGCACTTGAGCGAAACATCCGCAAGATGGATGCCTACGCACAGGCGCATAACATGGCGCTACGCGTGCATGGTAAAATGCACCGTTCCGTCGACATCTCACAACTCCAGATTGAAATTGGCGGCGCTTGCGGGGTCTGCTGTCAGAAGGTGTCCGAGGCCGAAGTCTTCGCCCGCGGCGGCATCAAAGACATCCTCGTGTCGAACCAAGTGCGCGATCCTCTCAAGATCGACCGCCTCGCCCGCCTGCCAAAGTTGGGCGCCCGCACGCTGTGCTGTGTTGATGACGTCGAGAATGTGGGCGAACTCTCTGCGGCGGCAGTGCGCCACGGGACCCAAATCGAATGCCTCGTCGAGATTGATTGCGGCGCAGGACGTTGTGGCGTCACGACCCCCTCGGCCGCAGTCGAAATTGCCCAAGCGGTGCATGCCGCTAAGGGTCTAAAATTCACCGGGCTGCAAGCTTATCAAGGCGCGATACAGCACCTGCATACCTATGGTGAGCGCAAAGCGGCCATTGACAGCGTGATCGCAATGGTGCGTGAAACAGTGGACGCGTTGAGCGCGCGCGGGCTGTCTTGCGCGACGATCAGCGGCGGCGGGACAGGCTCGTACCCGTTCGAAAGCACCTCGGGACTGTTCACCGAATTACAGTGCGGGTCCTACGCGTTCATGGACGCCGACTATGGCCGCCTGCGCGACAAGAACGGCGAACGCTTGGACCAAGGCGAATGGGAAAACGCGTGCTTCGTCCTCACCTCGGTGATGAGCCATACCAAACCGGACATCGCCGTTGTGGACGCAGGCCACAAATCACACGCCATTGACTCAGGCCTGCCGACCATCTTCGGGCGCAATGATTTGGAGTATATCAACTGCTCGGACGAACACGGCGTTGTGTCTGACCCCGCGGGGACACTTCGCATAAATGACAAGATTAAGCTGGTGCCAGGGCATTGCGACCCGACGGCGAACTTGCACGACTGGTATGTCGGCGTGCGCAACGGAAAGGTTGAAACCCTATGGTCTGTGTCTGCGCGCGGTAAAGGGTATTAAGTACCGCCCTGTCCCCGCGGGGACAGGGATTGTCGACGGGTGCACTTCAGAGAAAAATGCGTCTCTAACACAGCAATTAGAGACGCAAATGCACAACAACGTCAAAGCCCTAACTGATCCAACATAGCGCGCACAGCCATTTCGAGCTTGCGGGCGTCCACCGCACCGAAGTCTTGGTTCATACGCAACTCAACCTTACCCTTGGCTCCTGTCACCTTCACCTGCCCCGACTTGCGGTTCAGTTTCAGCGTGGTTTTAGAAGACGCCAAAGGCCGCGCAACCTCACCATCAGGCTTGAAGTTCAGCACCTGCTGCAAGATCGCCAATTCGTCGTCCGCTGTTTGCGGACTATGCGCGTCCAGCACCGTTTCGAGCTGCTTGCGCAATCGCGGTGTATCCTCCAGCGCTTTGATAAGTCGCAAACCAAGCGCACGAGGGATCGCCTCAGGGAACTTCAGCCGATCGCCAATGATCGACATGAGCGTCGCAAAGTGACCGATGTAATTCCGCTTTTGCCGTCCTGCGGATGCGTAGAGGATCGCGATCGCCTCACTCACCTCACAGCCCATTTGCCGCGCATAGGCCGCTGCCAATTGGCCCATCTCGGCAAATGAAATGTCGCGCCGTACCAGGTTTTCATCGACCATGCGGCGGTACAGCTTTTCAAGCGCTTCGCCCTTCGCAACGAGGCCAGCAGGGATCGTGGCAAAACGCGGATCATTGTTTTCGGCATAAAGCTTCTTGTACGCCTTTAGCCGTCGAAAGCCCTGCACCAATTCATAGCCATCACCGGTATCTTCGACCTGGATTGGGTTGGACAGACCAAGCTCACGAATCGAAGTTACAAGCTCCGCAAATTCAGGATCGTCCCCTGCCCCACGGTCCCGCGTCAATTTTGAGATACGCACGTCGTCCAATGGCACCCGCGCGATGATTCCGCCGTCCCGCTTAAGGGAAATATACTCGTGTGCCAGCCGGTCATTTTCTGCGCGGATCGCCAGTTCAGCGGCTTGCCGGTCCGAAAGGGCAGCTGCGTTTTCCGAAATGGCCGAGGCCATTGGGCCACGGCGCGCCGATTCACCCGCAGCAGTTTTCGCTGGCTCGGCGCTCAGTTCAACTGACGCCTCCGGTTCAAAATCAATATCAAATACGCGGCGTTTGCTCATGCCTCATCCTCCAGATTGTCCCATGCGGCAGTCAGGTTGTCCCTGAACTCATCATAAGCGCGGTCAAAAGATGCACGCGCGCGCCGCCATGTTTCACGCGTCATATCGCGATAATCCATCTCGTAAATGCTCGACAGGAACCGGCCCGATTGTTCTACCGCGCGCGTCATTTCAATCGGATGCTCGCACACACGATCCCCGAACACTTTTTCAAATGCGCCCTGCATCGCGCGGTGCAAATCGTTACCCGGTTCGAACCGCGTCAGCAGGAACCGCAGGTCCAAAAAGCTCTTTGGCAGGCCCATTGTCCCCGCGGGGACAAGCCCGTCAAAACGGGCCAGATCCTCCAGCGCTTCGGACAACTGGCCGATGAAGGACGTCGTCGAGTCATACTCCCAGTAACCAGGGCCGGACGGAATATAGAGAACGTCCGCCGCGAAAACCGCGTTCATCGACTGGTAACCAATTGCGGGCGGGCAATCGAAAATGATCAGGTCGTAAGCATCGGGCGCCAGTTGATCGAGGAAGCGGGAAACTGCCGCAAAAAAGCTCCACTCGGGATTGATGTGACGATACTGCGCCGAAGCAAATTCGACGAAGGCCGCGTTGGCACAGCTTGGCACCAAATCAATGGTCGGCCAGTTCGTCGCCTTAATAAAGTCAGAGGCGCGCAAGCCGGACAGGCCCATATCAATAATGGAGGAGGGCAGCTTACGTTGGGGCAGAGCAGTGCCGGACTCGGCACCGCGCAAGGCCGAGTTCATCCGCTCGGTTTCGTTTGCAAGGTCGCGGGCCATGATGCCCCAGACGGTATATTCCTCCGCCACGTCCGACAGCCCCATCGAGTGACTGAGAGTTGCTTGCGGATCGAAATCGACACACAGAACGCGATACCCATCCAAGGCCGCCGCATGCGCAAAGTGAAGCGCGGTTGTCGACTTGCCAGCCCCCCCTTTGAAGTTGGCAATCGCGGCACGGATAGCCCGTTTACCCGCTGGACGGTACGGCATTAGGGTCTTCCGGTTCACCTTGATCCGGCGCCGCAACTCGTTGATCTCGTCCAGCGCATACCAACGCTGGCGCCCGTCTTCTTCTACTATGCCTTGGGGCAGGGACGGATCAGCCGCCAGTCGCCCGCGCAATGTTGATTGATTAACCTTGAAAATTAGCTCCGCGACCTCCCAACTTGAGAACCGCCTCAACGTCTTTTCGCTTTGCGGAGAGTAAGTCTGCTGTCGGATGAACCCCTGCATTTTGAGGGATTGTGCCTGAAGTTTAGCGAGATCTGCGTGGGTAAACATGTGCGCCCTGATATCTGTGTCCCCGCGGGGACGGCCTGGTTGTCGCCCGCTGCGGGACGTTAAATCTGCTCCGTTTCAGATTTACGCTGCTTTTGCGGAAAAAGCAAAAGGCGTTTATCGTGATTCTGATACGGCGATAACCTGCCCGATATGGCGCAAAACCTACGACATACAGGGAACGAGTGATTCTATCCGTTCAAAGGCCGACGCACGATATTTAGGGGGACACTACAGAACACACCACGACAGAATGGGGGACACAACTGCCCCTTAAGGTGACAGCCTAGATGTCCCCCTATACCATTTAACCTTATTTTCTTTTTTGAATTGGGGTTTGGATTACGACAGATGTCATAGCCTCTTGACAGAATCATGGTTCAGGACGCAAATCAGAGGCAGAGATGGAAAAGCGGCTAGAACTGCGGGGAAACCCACCATCGGCAGGCAAAACTGTTAGAGCACAGTTTTCTAGAAATCAGTGAGGGCAGCCATGCAAACGCTACGGCCGGTGGGCCAAGGCGCGTCTGCGCGTAAATACGATATTATCACAGCGATGGGTGCCTATGCACTGGCGCAGGACAAACACGAGCAACGCCGCGTATTGCGTTTGTTGACCTTGATGACCGCGCGATACAACTGGGCCCGCGATGAACTGTCCGTTGGCCAGCGCGAAATCGCACGGTTGTGGTCAGTAGACGAGCGAACAGTAAAACGCGAGATGGCCCTGTTGCGTGCGCGAGGCTGGCTTGTGCTCAAGCGGCAAGGTGCACGCGGTCGGGTCGCGCAATACGGGCTGGACCTTGAAAAGATGGTGATGGACACTGAAGCCCATTGGTCCGCTGTTGGGCCGGATTTTGAACTGCGCATGGGGCAGGAAGACGAAGTGAAAGTCGTTCCGATGCCCGTCAAAGGAGAGGTGCGGGCGCCAGATATCAGCGATGGCACCGAATGGGCCATGGCGCAGGCGGTCTTGCATGGCGAAGATCCAGGCGTTTATGCCAGCTGGATTGCGGGATTGCAGCGTAGCGAGCGGGCAGGGGGGCGGCTCACCTTGCGCGCACCGTCGCGTTTCCATGGCGCTTATGTCCAAACCCATCTTGAACGGCGCATCTTGGCGGCGTGTCGCGATGTGGATGCCGACGTGACCGAGGTGCGGATCATCGTCTAAGGAATGCCTATTCGTACTCAGCGACTAAGGCCGCAACAGTCCCGTCGGCAACGATGCTTTGGATTGCACCGCGATAGATCTCGGCGAGGTCCGCAGGATATTTCAGCCCGGCAGTAACATAGACAGGCACCGAATAGATGGGTGCGCTAGCGTACAGGTTCGGTGCTAACTTCAACTCATCCCAAAGCTCTAACGCGGCTGTCGCAGACTGTGCCCACGCATCAATGCGCCCCGCATGTAACATGCGCGCGCTTGATGCAGGGTTTGGAAGCCGCACAAGATTGTCAAAGCCGAGACCTGTCAGGAACCGATCTGCCGAGGCATCGGTCTCCACCGCGATCCGCGCTAGGTGCCGTCCTTCTTCAATATCGTTGACCGGTGCCTTCAGGGAAAGAAAGCTCAGCTCCGCCGCATGGTACGTTTCGATCCACTGGAATTTTGCTTCTCGTGACGAATTGCGGAAAAGTGCAGGCATCATGCACGATGGATCACTTTGCAGGCGGTGTAAGGCGCGTTGAAAGGGCAGTATCTCGATCGATATTTCACGCTCTGCCCGCGCGGCAGCCGCGCGGATGATGTCGATGGAAAAGCCTGCGTTTTCGACCGTATCTCCGATGACAAAGGGCGGATAAAAGGCGGCGATCACACAGTCCGGCGCGGTTTGTGCTTCGCCCCTGGCTTGGGACATGAGCAGACCAAGCGACACTATAACGCCTCCCAGCAACCGGAGTATGGAAGGGAAGTGGCACCGCATCATAGACGTAAACCTTGCTCAAAAGGGCAGGGAAGGTGCCCGCGATCCAGCAATGCCATCCAACCTTTAACAAAGCCTGAAGTGCCGCAGACAACCGGACAAAGAAAAACCGCCGCCCAAGGGACTGGACGGCGGCTTACAATACGAATTTGAAATGCAGTTACTCTTCTGCAGCTTCGGCCTCGGGCGCGGGCGATAGGGACGCGAGGTAGGCGTAGATGTCCTTTGCGTCCTCTTCTTTCCGCACTTTGTAGGTCATCTTGCTGCGGCCTTTGTCACCGGTCACTTCGCGCAGGTATCCGGTTGGGTCTTGTACATAGGCAACAAAGACTTCTTCGTTCACCACAACATCTTCGAGCGTGGCGGCCTGTTGGTTGATGTCGGAATAGCGGAAGTCCTCAACCTTGCCGAAATTGTTGCCGACGATGCCGTAGAGGTTGGGGCCAGTTTTTCCGTTCTTGCCGGCAAGCTTGTTTCCATCCTCATCAACGACGACGTGGCAGGACGTGCACTGGCGAAACGCTTTTTCACCGGCCGCTGCATCGCCTGTGGCAGTCAGATCGGCGCCATGGCCGTCAGCGAAGGCAGGCAGCGCCAATGTGGTCGCGGCCAGAATTGCAAAAGTGCGGAACATGGTAATCTCCTTTGAATAGGGTATGCCCAAGAACGTAGCGATAAACCGGCTGTGTCAACTGTTCGCAGTGGCCGAACCACGCGCCTGCGACAAATTGCGTTCGGGGGATGTGGGGCGAAAAGCCACTGACAGACCGCGCATCGGGGTGTTTCGGCTTCTTCTTCGGGCGCGCTCGAACTATTGTCCGCACAAGCTCGATAAAGGTGCAGTGCATATGGCGATCATGATCCCCGCTTGGGTAGACGGTAAGCTGACCCCGGTGGAAAAGCTCGACGCGCATAAGCGCGGTTTGAAACACAAGGCGGTATCGGTCTTTGTGCTGCACGGCTCGGCCATATTGATGCAACGACGCGCTTTGGGAAAATATCACACGCCCGGTCTGTGGGCGAACACCTGCTGCACGCATCCGGAATGGGATGAGGCACCGTTGGATTGTGCCACGCGTCGTCTGGACGAGGAAGTTGGCCTGAAACACCTCTTTCTGCAGCAAAAACATCATCTGGAATACCGCGCCGAAGTCGGCGGCGGTATGATCGAACACGAGGTGGTCGAGGTGTTTGTGGGCAGGGTTGATGAACTCCCCGATGTGACCATGAATCTGGAAGAGGTCATGGATATCGCGTGGATCGAGTACGCCGATCTCGTGGCGATGGTAGATCAGGATCCTGACCGCTTTACCCCTTGGCTGCGCATTTATCTGGCGGACCATGCCGCGACGATCCTTGGCCCCGACATAACGTAGCGCGAAGCCCCCCCGTTTCGGCAGTCGCAGCGTTGAAGCGCGGATCACTTGCCACTACACATTGCGCTGTGGCGGGCAGGAATAACATGCGCGCTGCACGGGATGGAAAAAGGGGAGGGGCCGCATGAAACACATTCTGGCGATCGATCAGGGCACGACATCATCACGGGCCATCATTTTTGACGCGGATATGAAGCCGATTGCGTCCGCGCAAGAAGAATTCCAGCAACACTTTCCAAACAGCGGCTGGGTGGAGCACGATCCCGAGGATCTGTGGGCCACGGTGCAGACCACATGCGCCGCGGTGCTGGAAAAGGCAGGGCTGGGCGCAGACGATATCGCGGCCATCGGCATTACTAACCAGCGCGAAACGACTGTGATCTGGGATGCTGAAACCGGCAAAGCCCTGCATAACGCTATCGTGTGGCAAGACCGCCGTACCGCTGCGATCTGCGAAGAGTTGCGCGAAAAAGGCTATGCCGATCAGGTGGCTAATATCACCGGATTGTTGCTCGATCCCTATTTCTCGGCCACCAAGGTCAAATGGATCCTTGACCAGAACGAGGGCGCGCGTGAACGTGCCGCTGCAGGCAAATTGCTCTTCGGTACTGTGGACAGCTTCCTGATCTGGCACATGACAGGCGGCAAGGCACATGTGACCGACGCGACCAACGCGGCGCGCACAATGCTCTATAACATCCACAAGGGTGAATGGAGCACCGAGATGTGCGAGATGCTCGATATACCGATGAAGATGCTGCCCGAAGTGCGCGATTGCGCATCGGACTTTGGCGTCACCGACCTGTTGGGCGGTGAAACCCCGATCTACGGCGTTGCAGGGGATCAGCAGGCCGCAACGATCGGCCAAGCCTGTTTTAAGCCCGGTATGTTGAAATCGACCTATGGCACAGGGTGCTTTGCCCTGCTGAACACGGGCGACACGGCGGTCATGTCGAAAAACCGCCTGCTGACCACCATCGGCTACCAACTGGATGGCAAGCCGACCTATGCGCTCGAAGGGTCGATTTTCATTGCTGGCGCTGTGGTGCAGTGGTTGCGTGACGGGCTGGGGATTATCTCTAACGCGTCCGAGACACAGGCGCTTGCCGCCGAAGGGCGTGGGACGGTGACGTTGGTGCCCGCGTTCACCGGATTGGGCACGCCCTACTGGAACCCCGATTGTCGCGGCGCCGCCTATGGTCTGACCCGCGATACCAGTCCTGCCGACATGGTGCGCGCCGCGCTCGAAAGCATCGGCTTCCAGACCCGAGATTTGTGGGAGGCGATGCGTTCTGATTGGCCAGACGAGGCGGGGGATACTGTGCTGCGCGTCGATGGCGGGCTCAGCGCGAATGACTGGGCGATGCAGTTCCTGTCGGACATGTTGGGCGCGGCGGTTGACCGGCCAGCGGCGGTTGAGACGACTGCGCTCGGTGCTGCGTGGCTGGCTGGAATGCGGGCGGGCGTCTATCCGGATATGGACGGGTTTGCGGACAAATGGGCCTGTGAGGCGCGTTTTGAACCTGCCCTTGCTGATGCGGATCGCGATGCCGCTTATGACCGCTGGAAGCGTGCCGTGGCCGCGACCCAAATGGTCTAGGCCGTCGGTGGTTTAAAGACCCATCCCGAGGGGCCGCTCTTTGGCCCCTCGTTTGTCGGATTACTCGGTCAGTTGCCGCGACAGATCGATCAGGCATTTCTGCACTGCCAAGGTTGCTTCGGTCAGCGGCAGTTGGGCCGACCAGAACACCGCCATATTGGTGCGCATGTTGGGGCGGCAGATCGGGTGGACCCGCGCTTCTGGCACGCGGCGCTGGACCGCGCGGGCGGCCGACAGGGGAAGGATCGTATCGGCCAGCCCCTCGCTCAGCGCGTTTGACAGCACCGAAATCGATTCCGTCTGCGCGACAACATGGGCGGTCATCCCGATACGGGCCAGCGTCGTATCAACAACCTGACGCAAGGTGTGGATCTTGCTGGGCAGGATCAGCGGGCGCGCGACAGTATCGGCAAAAGTAATCTCTGCATTCTCTTCCAGCGCGGTCGATGTAGTAACAAGGTGCAGTTCCTCGGTCGAGATTTTTTCATAGGCGAGGCTGGGGATCGAGCCGGGAAAGAAGATCAGGGCAACATCCATCTTGCCTGTCATGATCAGCTCGCTCATCGCGCCGCCGCCGACGTTTTCGTTGATGTAAAGCATGATGCCGGGATAGTCGGCACGCAGTTTTGCAATCAGTTGCGCGGCCAGCAATGACCCAAGGCCAAGCGGCGCAAGGCCCACGCGCACAACGCCACGGATGTCTTCGGACGCGGTCTGGATATCCAGTTCCACCTCTTCCATCTGCCGCAGGATCCGTTGGGCATGTTTATACAGCACCTTGCCCGCCTCGGTCGGCACCACGCCCCGTTTGGAACGCACCAGCAACGGCTTGCCATAATGCGACTCAAGCGCGGCAACCTGCTGACTCAGCGCAGGCTGTGCGATGTGAAGGATTGAAGAGGCGCGGGTGATACTTCCGATGTCGATGATCTTGACGAAGGAATGCAGCTTTCGAATGTCCATAGGCCTTTATTAGAGGCTCCATACCCGATAAGCCATGCCCAAAAATATGGACGGACCCACGGTAAGGGACATCGTCGAAGCATAAGATTCTGCGATCACATCAGAGCGAACCTGTGTTTTCGCTGTCCTGGCAATCGGACTAGCATGTCGGTGTCATAACCAAGAATTAGAGGTCACGCGCCGCATTACAGCACGGTGGCCGGCGACCTACCACATCGGGAGAATTGCATGTCTGTCTTTAAATCTTTCCTTCTCGGCGCGACTGCCGCTGTTGCCGCAGCCAGCACCGCCGCCGCAGAAACCAACCTGCGCCTGTCGGACGTCCTGCCCGAAGGCAACTTCATGGTCGAAAACGCCCGCACCTTTGCGGAAGCTGTCAAAGAAGCGACAGACGGCGAAGTCACGATCACCGTCAGCGCCGCCGGTTCGCTGGGTTTCAAAGGCCCCGACCAGTTGGGTGCCGTCCGTGACGGTCTGGTCGACATGGCCGACATCAACATCAGCCAACAGGTTGGCAGCAACCCGCTGTTCGGTGCCGAAGGCGTGCCGTTCCTTGTGAACGACATGGACGATCTGAAATCCTACCACGAGTTCCTGCGCCCCGAGCTTGAGAACCTGTTCGAGCAGAACAACCAGAAGCTTCTGTATATGGTGCCGTCGCCTGCACAATACGTCTACCTTAACGAAATGGTCGACAGCATCGACGACTTTGAAGGCATTCCGGTACGCGGCGCCGACAAGAACACCGTCGACATCATCAGCAGCATCGGCATGGACGGCGTTGTGATGCCATGGGGCGAACTGCTGCCCGCGCTGGCATCGGGCCGTGTCAAAGGCGTCGCCACCTCGGCCACATCCGGCGTTGACGGGCGGTTCTGGGAATTCCTCGACTACATCTATGCGACGAACCACACATGGGGTTCCAACGCCGTCACCATCAACATGGACGTCTGGAACAGCATCTCCGAAGAAGATCGCGCTGCCATCGAAGAAGTTGCCGCCACGCTTGAGCCTGACTTCTGGGAAGTGTCGCGCGCCGCGGATGTCGCCAGCGTCACCACCATGGAATCCGAAGGCATGACCCTTGTGCCGCTGTCGGACGAACTGATGGCCGAAATCGGCGAACGCGCCACCGTCGTGCAGGACGCCTTCTTTGAACGCGTGCCAGCGGCCAAGCCGATTGCCGACGCATATCTTCAGTCCCGCGCCAATGACTAAGGTGCAAGACACCACGCATGAAAGTGCGGCGGCCCCAGGGCCGTCGCCGCGCGGTCCGGTCGCAGCCCTTCAACGGGCTGCTGATCTGGTTTCGCTGCTGGGGGCATGGATCGCCGGTGGGTGTATCCTCGCACTGACCCTTCTTGTGCTGGCGGATATCCTGTTGGCTTTCCTCAGCAAGTATTTGCATTTCGTGCCATCTGGCACCGGTGTCGGTTGGGAATACAGTGCCTACCTGATGGGCGCGGCCTTTTTGCTGGGCGCTGGTATGACCCTGCGGGCCGGTTTACAGCTGCGGGTCGAATTGGTGATGTCATCACACCGTCGCGTTCTGACCCGTGTGCTCGAGGTTGTTTCGGCCACGCTCGGCTCCGCTGTCAGTGTCGCGATGGCCGTCTGGCTGTTCAACTTCACCATGCGCACTTACGGCTATGGCGAAGTGTCACAAGAAAGCTTTACGCCTTTGTGGATTCCACAGGCGGTGCTGACGCTTGGGGCGGCTGTACTGGCGTTCCAGATGGTGGCGCGGCTTGTCAGTGCATTGGCCGGACACACCCTAGATAACCCAACGCTTGGTGCCGCCAGCGCCATCGAATAACGCGCCTCTCTGGCCAAAAAGAATAAGGACACCTCACATGGGAGCGATCGTTTCCAGCCTGTTCGGGCTGCTTTTCGGAACTTTGGCGGCGGGCGCGTGGATCGGCATTGCTTTGCTGTCGACGGCGATCGGCCTGACGGTTCTGTTCACGCATATTCCGATCGACCGGCTGTTTCCCCAATATGTTTTCAACATCCTGACAACGCCTGATCTGGTCGCGTTGCCGTTGTTCATCCTGATGGGTGAATTTTTGTTTCGCACCAAGATTTCGCAGGCGCTGTTTACGGGCCTTGCCCCATGGGCGGGCCTGTTGCCGGGTCGTCTGCTGCACGTGAATATCGTGGGCTGTTCGATCTTTGCCGCGATTTCGGGATCGTCCGCGGCGACCACGCAGGTGGTGGGGCGCATGACGTTGAAGGAACTGCTGTCGCGCGGCTATTCGCCGGAACTGGCAATTGGCGGTCTCGCGGGGGCTGGGACACTCGGCTTCCTTATCCCGCCGTCGACCGTAATGATTATGTACGGCGTGCTGGCCAACGAATCCGTGTTGCGCCTGTTCACAGCGGGTTTCCTGCCCGGTTTGCTGCTTGCCTCGACCTTCGGGGCCTACATCATGATCCGCAGCGCGATGAAACCTGACCTGATCCCAGAAGGCGAACGCGCACTGCGCCACATGCCCCTGCGCAAACGCTTTGCCGCACTGCGCGATTTGGCGCCTGCACTGTTCCTGATCCTGTGTGTTCTCGGGTCGATGTATGGCGGTCTGGCCACCCCGTCCGAGGCAGCTGCGCTTGGTGTGCTGGGGGCATTTCTGGTGTCGCTGCACCAGCGGTGCCTGACGCTGAAAGTACTGCGTGATGTCCTGCTGGGTGCGGTTCAGACCTGTTCCGTCATGGGGATCATCATTCTCGGGGCCTCCGTTCTCGGCAACGTCACATCAACACTTGGAATTCCTGCGGCGGTGGCAAATTTCGTCACTGCGCTGGACCTTGCGCCGATTGTCCTGATCCTTGCGTTGATTGGCCTTTACCTTGTGCTTGGCACCGCCCTTGAAGGGTTTTCGATGATCGCAACGACCTTGCCTGTGGTTCTGCCACTGGTCGAGGCGGCGGGCTTTGACAAGGTCTGGTTCGGCATCTTCATGGTGCTGGTCGTCGAGATGGCGCAGATCACGCCGCCTGTGGCGTTCAACTTTGCAGTGATCCAGAACATCACGGGGCGCAGTACGGGATATATCGCGCGGGTGACCTTCCCCTTCCTGTTGATCATGATCCTGTTCGTGATCCTATTGGCGGTGTTCCCGCAGATCGTGACCTTCGTCCCTGACCTGCTGCTGGGATAGGGCAGGGGGCGACCTTGCCCCTTGTCAGAGACTAAAAAGCCCGGACCAGTTCAACTGTTCCGGGCTTTTCTTTGGTGAAAGACGCCCCACAAAGAACTGTGGGGCGCTAGGCCGTTACAGGTCGGTGGTCAGACCCTTGGCTTTAAGCACGGGTTCAAGCCCGCACAGGTCGATGACGGTACGACCGGCTTTGTATTTCTCGATAAGGTCGGTTTCGACGTCTTCGCGTTCTTGCGACAGGCGCGCCACTTCGGCAGCGTCTTCCTTGCGCACAACAACCAGACCGTCCGCATCGCCACAAATTACATCGCCGGGGTGGATCAGTTCGCCACCGATAACGATGTCCACGCCGGTCTTGCCCAGAGTTTCCTTGACGGTGCCCTTGATACAAACGCTTAGCGAGAATACAGGCAGGCCCAGTTCGATCAGCATTTCAGTGTCGCGCACGCCTGTATCCACGATCACACCTGCGATCCCTTTGGCGACGCAGGCATTGCCCAGTACGTCACCAAAGCAACCGGCGTCTTCATATTCGCCTGCGGACATGATGATTACATCACCGGCCTGCGCGTATTCGATGGCAAGTTGCAGCATCAGGTTGTCACGCGGCGCGCCCAGAACGGTAAAGGCAGGCCCGCACAGTTTCATGTTGCGGTCGATCGGTTTCAGGCGCGGGCTCAGGGCGCCAAGACGGCCTTGTGCCTCGTGAATGGTCGCGGTGCCGAACTTGGACAGCGCTTTGACGTCTTCGGGGTTCGCCCGTTCGAATTTGGTGATGATATTTGGCAAGTTATGCTCCTTCGGCATCTCTGGCGGGCGAGGGCCCGGACGCGCGCAGAATAACAAGGCACAAAATGGCCGGATAACATCGACTGTGTCTGACGTGATCGCGGATTGATATGCACCCGATGTCGGGTCATTTGAAACCGCTCTGACATCATTACCTCGGACCGATGCTAGTTTCGACGCAACACAGTCGATCCCAGCAAAGAGGAACCGGTTCGCATATGTCGACTACAGTCGAATCTCTGATCTCCTGCATGGAATGGGCAGCGCGTAACAAGTTGGACGAATACGCTTTTGTCCAAGACGGCCACCGCGTGACACTGCGGCGCGGATCGCCCGTGTCCCAAGGCGCGACCGCGCCTGTTGAACCGTCGGCGCAAGCGTTTACCGACGTATTTGCTGCCGCGCAGGAAGCCGCTGAACCGGCTGGTCTAGCGACGGTCACCGCCCCGCTGGCGGGCATCTGCCATCTGGCCCAAGACCCCGCATCGCCACCCTTTGTCGAGGTGGGCGCGACGGTGATTAAAGGGCAGACCGTGTGCGTGATCGAGGCGATGAAAGTCATGTCGGCCATCGTCGCGGATCAGGACGGCACTGTAGCCGAAATCTGTGTCGAGGACGGCGCGTCGGTCGAAGCAGGGGCCAACCTTGTGAAGGTGCGGGCATGAGTGATCAGCAAACAGTATTCATCGCCAACCGTGGCGAAATCGCCCTGCGGATCATCCGCGCCTGTCACCGCTTGGGCCTGCGCGTCGTCTGTGGTTTCTCCGAGGCGGACCGCGGGGCGCCCTATCTGGATCTGGCGGATGATGCGATCTGTATCGGCCCTGCTGCTGCGGCCAAAAGCTATCTCAACATTCCTGCGGTCATTCAGGCCGCGCAGTTGCTGAACGCGGATCTTGTACATCCCGGCTACGGGTTTCTGTCCGAAAACGCCGCCTTTGCCAAAGCTGTGGCAAAGGCGGGCATGACCCTGATCGGCCCGAATGCCGATGTGATGCGCCGTATGGGTGACAAGGTACAAGCCAAGGCCGCGATGATCGCCGCCAATGTGCCTTGCGTGCCCGGCCCTGACAGTTCCTTGCCCAAAGACCCCGATGCCATCAAGGCCATCGCTGAGGAAATCGGCTACCCCGTGATTCTCAAGGCAGCGGGTGGTGGCGGCGGGCGTGGGATGCGGATTGTGCGCGCCCCCGAAGAACTGGCCGAAGCCAGCATGCTGACCGCGCAAGAAGCGGCGCGCTTTTTCGGCAACCCCGATATCTACATGGAAAAATTCCTGCAAAAACCGCGCCACGTGGAAATCCAGATCATTGCTGACGCCCATGGTCAGGCGATCTGGCTTGGCGATCGTGATTGTTCGATGCAGCGACGCCACCAGAAACTGATTGAAGAGGCCCCCGCACCCGGAATTGACCGCGCCCTGATCGCCGAAGTGGGCGAGCGTTGCGCCGCGTCCTGCCGCGAAATCGGCTATGTCGGGGCGGGCACGTTCGAGTTCCTGTTCGAGGACGGCCAGTTTTATTTCATTGAGATGAACACGCGCATTCAGGTTGAACATCCGGTGACCGAACTGGTGACGGGGCTGGATATTGTTGCGATGCAAATCGACGTGGCGCGCGGTGCGAAACTGCCGATCACGCAGGATCAGGTCGCCACCACGGGCCATGCGATCGAATGTCGGATCAACGCCGAAGACCCCGAAACCTTTGCCCCCAGCCCCGGACGTGTCAGCGCGCTGCATTTGCCCGGTGGTCCGGGCGTGCGCGTCGATACCCACATGGTCGCAGGGTCCGAAGTGTCCGCACATTACGATTCCATGATTGCCAAGGTTATTACCTATGGCGCGACACGGGCCGAGGCGCTGTCGCGCGCGCAAACCGCGCTGGCCGAATTGCGCATTGAGGGTGTGAAATCCAACGCCCCGCTGCACAGCGCCCTGCTGGCCGAGGACGGGTTCGTCGCGGGCGGCGTATCGATCCACCATTTCGAACACTGGCTCGCCGCGAAGGAGACTGAAAATGCCTGAGGCAGGTCTTTTCCCCATTGGCAGCCGCACCTTCATCTATCAGGCCGACTGCCCGTTCGATCTGGACCACCAGCGGCGGTTCTGGGCCTTGGCGGACGCGGCCAACGCCCGCGATGACGTGGCCGAAGTCGTGCCCGGCATGACGAATCTGACGCTGCGGTTCGACCGCGTGCCTGCGGATCTGGACGATCTGACCCGCGAACTAGATGCCCTGTGGGCTGAAGGGCAGCAGAAAGACCTGACAGGCAAGATCCTCGAGATCGACATCGTCTATGGCGGGGCAGGCGGGCCGCACCTACAAGAGGTCTGCGCGCTGACCGACCTGAGTGTGGACGAGGTGGTGCGCCGCCATACGGCACCCGATTACACCGTTTTCGCCGTCGGCAGCCATGCCGGATATTGCTATCTCGGCGGGCTTGATCCGCGCCTTGAAACGCCGCGCCGCAAGGTGCCGCTGCAAAGCCTTCCGGGTGGATCGCTGTCGGTCGCAGGTTTGCAAACAGGCGTGTCCGCTTCGGCTGGTCCAAGCGGGTGGAACACCATCGGCGCGGCCGAGGTCAGCTTTTTCGACCCCACGAAACAACCCGCGGCCCTGCTGCAACCCGGGGATGCCATCCGGTTTGTCCCGACGGAGGTGATCGCATGATCGAGGTTCTGTCGATACCACCGCTCGCCACTGTTCAGGATCTGGGCCGTGTCGGCCATTGGCGGCAGGGGCTTGGCCGTGCGGGTGCGATGGACCCGCTTGCATTGCGGGTGGCGAATCTCTTGCTTGGCAATGATGAAGGTGCCGCGGCACTGGAAATTCCCCTGACACCTGCGCGATTTGTTTTTGCAGAAGACACTGCGTTTTCGCTGGTCGGTGCTGCATGCAACGCAACGTTGGACGGGGTGGCATTGCCGCGCTGTTGGGCGGGGTCGGCCAAGGCCGGACAGGAATTGATGCTGGGCGCGATGCAGGATGGCGCGCGCGTTTACCTTGGCTTGCCTGGCGGAATTAACGTGCCCGAAGTGCTTGGATCGCGCAGCACGCAGTTGCGCGAAGGGTTCGGCGGTTTTGACGGGCGCGTTCTTGGTCCAGGCGACCAACTGTCTGGCGCGGAACCCTGCGCCCGAATGGCCGCGATCAGCTATGCGCTGCCAGCGCTGCGCGAAAATGGGGCCGTCGATATTGTGCTGCGGGTGCTTCCATCTGCCGAGACACAGGAATTTTCGCCCGCCTCGCGCGCCGCGTTTTTCGAAACCCCTTACAAGGTGACACCGGCCAGCAACCGGCAGGGCTTCCGGCTGGAAGGGGCGGAACTGCACCGCGAGGCGCAGGGCGAACTGCGCTCGCACGGGATCGCCCCCGGCATTGTGCAGGTTCCGGGGGGTGGGCAGCCGATCATCCAGCTTGCGGATTCTGCGACGATGGGGGGCTACCCCAAAATCGCTTGCGTGATCGAGCCGGATCTGTGGCGCATTGCCCAAGCCCGCCCCGGCGACACGTTGCGATTTAAACAGATTGATCTGGAGCAGGCGCGTGCCGCCGAAGCCGCCGAAATCGCGATGTACGACGCCCTGCGCCGCAGCATCGCCCATGCCCGCCATCTGCAACATACGTGGAGTTGATATGTTCAGCGACCCAGACAAATCGCGCCTGATCGAGGCGATGCACCGCACCGGAACGATGCGGCTCGAGATTGAATGCGGCAGCGATATTCTGACGCTTGGCCTGTCACCAAGCACCCCCAATCAAGCCACTGCCCCTGTCGAAGCTGTGCCGGCAACCGTTGTGAAAAGCCCTGCCTTGGGCCGCTTTGCCGCCTGCGGTGGGGATGATGGGCTGAGTGCTGTGGCGGTTGGGGATCGCGTGCGTGCCGGTCAGGTTCTTGGCTATGTCGCGCTGGATGGCGCGCGCGTGCATGTGTTTGCCCCGAAAGACGGGGTTCTGGTCGCGAACCATGCGCAGGAGGATCAGATCGTCGGCTATGGCGATGCGCTGTTCGAACTGGAGGCTGACAAATGAAAATCGACATCAATTCCGACATGGGCGAGGGGTTCGGCCCTTACACGCTGGCCGATGACGAGGCGCTGATGGCGCAGATCAGCTCGGCCAATGTCGCGTGCGGCTATCACGCGGGCGATCCGTTGATCATGGAGCGCACAGTAGCTTTAGCGCGGGATCACGGTGTGGACCTTGGCGCGCATGTCAGCTTTCCCGACCGGATGGGCTTTGGCCGTCGCAAGATGGATATCCCGCTGCCCGAACTTGAGGCGCATGTGTTGTACCAAATCGGCGCGCTTGAGGCATTTGCCCGCCGCGCAGGGCACAGTATCACACATATGAACCCGCATGGCGCGTTGGGCAATCTGGCCAGCGCCGACCCGGCGATTGCCGAAGCCGTGGCAAAGGCCACTATGGATTTCAATCCGCAGATTGCGTTTCTTGTCCTGCCCGGCAGTGCGTTGGAAACAGCCGCATTGGCGCGTGGCGGCAAGGTTGTCCGCCTGTTCCTGGCGGATCGCGGATACCTGCCGAACGGCCAGTTGGCCCCGCGTGGCCAAGATGGAGCGGTGATCAAAGACGAAGCCGAAGTCGTAGCGCGCGTCTTGGGCGTTTTGCGCGACCAGAAGCTGACCTGCGTCACGGGCGAGGTGATCGACATGCCCGTGCAATCGGTTCTGGTGCATTCCGACACGCCCGGTGCGGTGACCCTTGCAAAGCGCCTGCGCCGCGAAATCACCGACAATGGCGGAAAGATCACGCCACTCACCCAACAATCCAACATCAACTGAAACCAACAGCCGCGGCACCTTCGCCGTGCTGGGACCACCCAAAAGGACAGGAATAAAGTATGCCTTTCTCTGACTACAAAACAGCCCTCGTGACCGGCGCATCTGGCGGGATGGGGCGTGGCATTGCCGAACGCCTCGCCCAAAAGGGACTGACCGTTCACGCCTTTGCGCGCAGCGCTGAAAAGCTGGATGCGCTGGCTGCGGAATATGACAACATCGTGCCTCACGCGGTGGACGTGACTGATCTGGATGCAGTTACAAAAGAGTTGGAGAGCCTCGAGATCGACGTGCTGGTCAACTGTGCGGGCGTGTCCCGTCCTGGCAGCCTGCTGCAATCGGAAGCGTTTGACATCGACGAACAGATCGACGTGAACCTGCGCGCCTGCCTGCATCTGGCACGACTGTTGCTGCCCGGCATGATGGAACGCGACAACGGTCACATCCTCAACATCACCTCGATGGCGGCGCATTACGAATTCGGCGGTCACATCGCCTATCACGCGACAAAGGCAGCGATGCACACCGTGTCCCGCCAGCTGCGTGTCGATGCGTTCGGCCGCCGTGTCCGCGTGACCGAAATCAGCCCCGGTCGTGTGGAAACCGACATCTTTGCCCACGTTGAAAAGATCAGCCCCGAAGAGGCCAAGGCGAAATATTTCGAAGGGTTCGAAATGCCGCAGGTATCCGACATCGCGGATGCAGTCGATTATGCGATCGGCACACCGAAATACGTCAACATCGGCATGATCGAACTGCTGCCGATCCTTCAGGTGCCCGGTGGTCTGCGTACCGCCAAGCGTGTCGGTGACGAAGTCATTCTGACCGGCAACAAGTAAGCGCTTTCGTGCGCTCCGGCCCTGCCTGCGAGATCGGGCGGGGCCGCTTCAGACAGAAAACAATGACGTCTCAGGAGATCAAACCGTGACAAGTCAGAAACTAGCCAACCGCGTAACGTCGATCCGCGTATCCCCGAGCGTCGCCGCCGCCCAGAAAGTCCGCGACCTCAAGGCGCAGGGCCGTGAAATCCTGAACCTGACCGTAGGAGAGCCGGACTTCGACACGCCCGAAGATATCAAACAGGCCGGCATTCAGGCCATCACCGAGGGTGATACAAAATACACCGCCGTAAACGGTACAGAAGCACTGCGCAAAGGTGTGCAGCATGACTTTTCGACCCGCCTTGGCATCGAATGCGGGCTGGACCAGATTTGCGTTGGCGGTGGTGCGAAACAGATCCTTTTTGTCGCCATGATGGCCACCGTCGAGGAAGGCACCGAAGTGATCGTGCCTGCGCCGTATTGGGTGTCCTATCCCGATATGGTCATCGCCAATGGCGGCACGCCTGTGATTGTCGAGTGTGGCGAGGATGTCGGGTTCAAACTTACGCCCGAAGCGCTTGAGGCGGCGATCACGCCAAAGACCCGTTGGGTCATCCTCAACTCGCCGTCCAACCCGACTGGCGCGGCCTATAACGGCGACGAATTGCGCGCCTTGGCCGCAGTAGTGAAACGCCATCCGCATGTATTGGTCATGTGCGATGAAATCTATGACCGGATCTGGTACGCGGATTTCAAAACCGAAAGCATTCTGGGCGTTGCCCCCGAACTGGCCGATCAGGCGCTTGTGGTGAATGGCGTGTCCAAATCCTATGCGATGACAGGCTGGCGGATCGGCTATGCGGTTGGCCCTAAATTTCTGATTGACGCGATCAACAAACTGCAATCGCAAATGTCGTCCTGCCCGTCGTCCATCAGTCAAGCCGCTGCCGCCGCCGCACTGACAGGTCCGCAAGAAGCTGTTGGCAAAACTGTCGAGGTTTACAAGGACCGCCGCGATCGTGCCTATGCGCTGATCAATGACATTCCGGGCCTCAGCTGTACGCTGCCCGATGGCGCATTCTACCTTTACCCCAGCTGCGCCGGTGTCATCGGCAAGACCACGCCCCAAGGTGACAAGATCGAAAACGACCTCGATTTCGTGCTCTATCTGCTGGAACAGGCTGGCGTGGCGTCGGTCCACGGCGGCGCGTACGGGCTTGAGCCTTATTTCCGCATCTCCACCGCAACCTCCATGGAAGTGATCGAGGCAGCTTGCGCCAAGATTGCCGAGGCGGTCGCGGACCTGTCGTAAGCCCACCCTTACGACACACCTCAAGGCGTCGGAGACTGTTTGAACAGTTTCCGGCGCCTTTTTTGTGTGTGCTGTGGTGAGGATTCCGGCTGTGATCTGGTGTCCGAAGATACAAAAAAGGCGGACCCATCGGATCCGCCTTTTCTGTTTTATGTGTACAGGTGGCACCCGACGCAGCGCCCGTCGGGCTGCGCCCTGAGATTGGGCGAGACCGTCTGGCAAATCTCGCCGATCTTGCGGTGACAGCGCGGGTGGAAGGAACAACCATCTGGGGGCGACAGGGGCGACGGCACCTCGCCGCCAAGAATAATCTCGTCGCGTTTCATGCCGGGCGTGCTGGGCAAGGCGGCCGATAACAGCGCCTCGGTATAGGGATGGTTGGGTTTGTCGAACACATCGTCCGTGTCACCCATTTCCACGATGGAGCCGAGATACATCACCGCAACCCTGTCGGCGAGGTAGCGGGTTGTCGCCAGATCATGCGCCACCAGCAAAAAGCTGACGCCGTATTCGGCCTGCATATCCTTAAGCAGGTTGATGATCTGCGACCGGATCGACACATCAAGGCCGGAAACAGGTTCATCCAGCACCACCAGATCGGGCCGCGAGACCATAGCGCTGGCGATGGCGATACGCTGACGTTGACCGCCGGAAAATTCATGCGGGAACTTGCGCGCATGGGCGGGGCCCATCCCGACAGCATCCAGCGCCTCGTGCACGCGGCGGTCGACCTCTTTACTGGTCAGCCGTTCGTTCACGATCAGCGGTTCGGCGACGAAGTCGCGGATACGGACACGAGGGTTGATCGAGGACCACGGATCCTGAAACACCGCCTGCACGCGCGAACGGTAGTTGCGCAGACCTGCGCCCGACAATTTATTGATGTCCTTGCCTGCGAACCGGATCGACCCGTTGGTCGGATCCTGAAGGCGCAGCAACAGGCGCGTCGTTGTCGTCTTACCGCAACCGGATTCCCCGACCAGTGCGAGTGTCTCGCCCTTGGAAATCTGGAAATTCAGGTCTTCGACAGCGCGGACGGTGCGGGTTTCGGTGGTGAACATACCGGCGCGCACTGCATAATGCTTTGACAGGTTGCGCGCCTCAAGAATGGGTGTGTCGGTCATGCGTCCACGGCCCTCCAGCAGCTTGTTGTGTGATCGCCTGAGGAATCCGCGGCGACGGTTGGCGGCGCTTCGGCCCTGCACCTGTCGTCGGCATAGGCGCAGCGTGGGGCAAAGGGGCATCCGGTGACATTGTCAGTCGGGGCAGGGGGCTGACCCGGAATGGTGGTCAGGCGCCCTTCGTGTCCGTGCAGGCTGGGCACGGCGGCGATCAGCGCCTCGGTATAGGGGTGGCCCGGATTGGCGAAGATTTTCGCCACGGGTCCGGATTCAACGATCTGGCCGTAATACATCACGATCACTCGGTGGCAGAGGTTGGCCACGATGCCGAAGTCATGGGTGATGAACAGGATCGCCATCCCCGTTTCTTCCTGCAACTGCTTGAGAAGCCGCAAGTATTGCGCCTGTACAGTTACATCCAGGGACGTCGTCGGTTCATCTGCGATAATGACTTTGGGACGGCACGAGATGGCGATGGCCCCGACCACGCGCTGCCGCATCCCGCCGCTCATCTCGCCCGGATAGTTGTCGATCCGGTGTTCGGGGGCGGCGACCTTCACCCGCCGCAAGGCGTCGATGGTGCGGTCGCGCAGCGTTTTGCGGGGTGCGTCGCTGTGTAGTTTCAGCGCCTCGCCGATCTGGTTGCCGACCGTAAAGGCGGGGTTCAGAGAGGTTTGCGGGTCTTGCAGGATCATCGAGATGTCCGCACCGCGCACCTGCCGCATTTCCTTTTCGCTCAGGTCCAGCAACTCGCGACCGTCCAGCTTGATACTGCCGCCACGGATCTTCGCCGCGTGTTTGGGCAGCAGTCGCATCAGCGACATCGCCGTCATCGACTTGCCAGAGCCGGATTCCCCGACAATGCCCAGCGTTTCACCGGCCTGAACCGAAAAGCTGTGATCGTTGACCGGAAAGAAGCTGCCGGCTTTGGTCGTCACTTCGACCTTAAGGTTCCGGACGTCCAGCAAGGCGCCTGTTTCTTGGGTGCTCATATCAAACCTGCCTTAGTCTTGGGTCGAGAGTGTCGCGCAGCCAGTCACCGATCATGTTGACCGAAAGGACAGTCAGCATGATGGCAAGGCCGGGGAAGAAGGCGATCCACCAGTCGGTGGCGATGAAGTCCCGCCCGTCAGAGACAAGCAGCCCCCATGTGGGTGTCGGGCGCGGAATGCCGATGCCCAGAAAGCTGAGCGATGCATCCAGCATGATCGCGATACCTACTTGTAGCGTGGCCAGCACCACGATGGTGTTTGTCACGTTGGGCAGGATGTGGCGGAACAGGATGCGGGTGTGCGACGACCCTGCAACCATGGAACGTGCCACGAAATCCGCATTGCGCAGCAACAGCACCTCGGCCCGCACTTGTCGGGCGAAATAGGCCCAGAGGGCAAAGCCGACCACGATCACCACGGACAGGAAGCTTGCGCCGATAGCAGCTGCAAGGGCCAGCGCCAGCAGCATCGCAGGCAGCGCCAGAGAGATGTCGACCAGTCGCATGACCAGACCGTCAAACCATCCGCGTACATATCCCGCGATCAGGCCAAGGGTGGTGCCGACCACAACGCCGACTGCAATCCCGATCATCGAAACAGCAAGGACATACCACGCGCCGTGGACGATCCGGCTAAAGATATCGCGGCCGAGGCGGTCGGTGCCGAACGGGTATTCCCATGTGCCGCCGAACCCGACAGGCGGCTGCAAGCGCGCGCGAAGGTTAGGCACATAGGGGTCATGCAGGGCAATCCAGTCCGCAAAGAAGGCGGGGATGATGAACACTGTCAGCAAGACGATCATTGGCAACAGTGGCAGATTGCGCAGCCGCCGCCAGATGCTGGGGCCGGTTTGCGCTTTGGAAGGTACCTCAACCATGTCGGATCCTCGGGTTGACGACGACGTAAAGCAGGTCGACGAAAAGGTTGGAGAGCATGTAGATCACGGCGTAGGCGATGATCACCGCCTGAACGACGGGGAAGTCGCGGCCACGGATCGCCTCGATCGCGACCCAGCCCATGCCGGGGTAGGAGTAGACCGATTCAATGACGACCGACCCTGTCAGGATCGACGCGGCCAAAATGCCGAAATAGGTCAGCGGCACGACAGCCGCGTTGCGCAGGGCGTGTTTGAACACGACCGCCCATTCCGACACGCCTTTGACGCGGGCCAGTTTGATATATTCCGCGTCCAGCACTTCGAGCATGGCCGAACGTGTCAGCCGCGCCAGCGCCGAGATCTGGAACCACGCGATGGCAATGGCGGGCAGGACCAGATGCGCGAATGAACCGATGCCGGAGGTGGGCAGCCAGCCCAGCCAGACGGAAAACACCCAGATCAGCACGATGCCCAACCAGAAATTCGGCATCGACTGACCCAGGAGCGCGAAACCTTGCGCGAACTTGTCGATCAGCGATCCTTTGTAGACGGCGGCGGCAATGCCGAGGGGCAGGGCGATCAGCACTGTGATCAGGATCGACAGCCCGCCCAGTTTCAGGGTCGCAGGCATCCGGTCCATGACAAAGCCCATGGCGCTTTCGCCGGGCCATTTGAGGGACACGCCGAAATCACCCTGCACGGCATTGCCAAGGAAGGTGACGTATTGCTTCCACAAAGGCTGATCCAGACCCCATTCACGGATGAAAAGGTCGATCTGTTCCTGCGTGGCGTCGTCCGGCAACAGGGCGTCCACCGGACTGCCCGAAAGCTGGGAAAGCGAAAAGACGATGATCGTGATGATCAAAAGTGCAAAGAGGCTCGAGGAGACCCTGAGCAGAAGGTAGCGCAACATTATGTGGTTCCTTGCAAGCAATCAGGACGGGACCGGGAGGAGCAACCCCGTCCTGATGCGCCGGGTGGGCGTTACTTCAGGTCGATCAGTTCAAAGTGGCTGAGGCCTGAAGATGTCGAGCCCGGGAATGTCCAGCCTTCGACGAGGTCGCTGTTTACGGCGACAGATGCGGGTACCGTTGCCATGGGCAGGTGCGCGTAGGTGTCAAAGATGCGTGTAAACATCTGGTTCAGCATCGCGTCACGCTGTTCAGGGTCGGTTTCGGCCACCAGATCGGCACCCAGCTTGTTCAACTCGGGGTCGCCGACATCAAGGTGCGGGCTGGCCTGCGAGGTAAAGAAGATCTGGACGCCAAGCGCGCTTGGCCGCACGGGGGCGTTGCGCATCGGAGTGACGAAGTCGGCGGAAAAACCACGGATCGCAGTGTTGCCTGTGGCCCAGTCCTGTTCGCGCATCTCGGTCTGGATACCGGCGATGTCGAAATAGGCCTGCACCAGTTCGGCCATCTGCGCGAACTCGGGGTTGCCGGCGAGGCTGGTCACGACCAGCGGGATCTTCGGATTTTCGAACGCATCGGGATAGCCTGCCTCTTCCAGCAGTTCCGCCGCCCGCTCGGGATCGTAGCCGTAATCTTCCTCGAACCGCGCTTCAAGTTCCTCGGAATATCCGGGGAATCGTGGGTCCATCGTGTAGACGGGCAGCTTGCGCACTTCGGGACCATACAGCGCCTCAAGGATCGCATCACGGTCCAGCGCACGGTTCATCGCCTCGCGCACCCGCTGATCGGCCCATGCATAGGTACGGGCATCGCGGTTTTCTTCGGCTTCGGGGTTCAGGAACTGTCCTGTGAACAGCATGGTCGTCTGCATCGCGCCTTCGCTGGAGGCGAGGATGGTTTGACCGGCTTCGGCTGCGTCATCCTGCAAGTCGCGGGGCAGGGTTACAGCGTGCGCTTCGCCAGCAGACAGCATCGCAAGACGGGTGGACGGTTCACTGACCCAGCGGAATTCGATGGCGTCGAATTCGGGCGACACGCCGGTCCAGTGGTCCTTGATGGTGCTGAACGTGACGGACTGGCCTGTTTCGCGCCCTTCGTACTGGAAGGGGCCAGAACCTGCAGGTGCGGTTTCATAGCCTTCCAGCCCTTCGGCGTCGAACTGCGTCTTGGAGTAGATGGCCAGCGACCCGCGGCCCGCGTGCGAGAACAGGAAGTTCGGCTCGGGCGTTGGAATGTCGAAACGGACCGTGTGGTCGTCCAGCGCGGTCACTTCGATTTCGCGGAAGGCGCTGATGCCGCTCAGCTTGGCGTCGTCACCGATATGCAGGTTAAAGCTGTGCACCACGTCTGCCGAGGTGACAGGGCCCCAATCGCCGTTGAACTTGGCGTCAGGGTGCAAGCGGAAGGTCCACGATGTGAAGTCTTCGTTATGCTCCCAGCTTTCGGCCAGCTGGCTGTTGTCATATTTGCCCGTTTCGGGGTTCTGGCCGACCAGCGTTTGCAGCGACGGCAGAATGAACGCGCCCGTGGTGGTCCAGTAAAGGTTCGAGTCAGCGCCAAGCGGACTGACGGCAACCACGACAGTTTCCTGTGCCTGCGCCGCGCCGGTCATCGCGCCGCTTAGGATGGTGCCAGCCAGCAAAGCGGCAGTCACAGCCTTGCCCGTGCGACGGGTGAGGTTTTTGAGAGTGAAGGTCATAGAAGTCCCCTGTTGTGTCGTCGGTATTCTTTGGACCCGACGAGGCCGGGTTCCGAATTATTGTGCGATCACTGTGCAGGGGGTCGGAGAGATTTGTATAATATCAAAGCCAACTGATGGCATAGCCAATGGCAATGCGTCCTATCGTGAATTGCAATGCTCGGGTGTCGTGAGTTGGATATACGTATTAAATACAATAGTTTATCGAAAGCCCCGATAGCCGCCATCTGATGGCTATGCGTCTCACGGGCATACGTACCCTTCGGTCGCTATGCCCGTCCCATGTGCAGTTCCTCGTGCGATCATGGCCATGCACCTTGGCACCGGCGTCCCCCGCAGCAGATTGAACCAGACCGCAGACAAAAAAAAGTGGCAGAGGTTGCCCTCTGCCACTTTGTAAATCGTCGATCCGGTCGAACCGGTGCGTTTGCGCCTTAAAGAATTGTGCGCAGGTAGCCGAGCGAGGCTTCAAAATCGCCTTCGATATGGGGGATGCGCGCCGCTTCGAGGGCCAACGTGCCGTCGTACCCGATAGATTTCAGCGCCTCGATCTGGCCTTTCACGTTGGTCACGCCGGTGCCGTAGTGCTGCCATGTCATCTTGCCGTCGATGAATTGCCCGTCTTTCAGGTGCACGTTGCGGATATAGGGTTTCAACTTATCAAAACCCGCTTCGAAGGTTTCCTGCTCGGCCTCATACAGATTGCCGGTATCCCACACATAGCCAAAGCTGTCGCGGTTCACGGCTTGCAACAGCGCAAGACAGGCGTCGCTTGTATCGGCCCATGTGCCTGGCAGGTTTTCGAGTTGCACGTTGATGCCGCGCGTGGCGGCGCTGTCCACAACTTCGCCCAACAGGTCGACCACTTTGTCGAACTCGGCCTTGTCGGCTGTGGCGCTGCGTTGCGGGGCAAAGGTGATCAGCGTGTTGGTCCCAAGTTTTTCGGCCATGTCCATGCTCATCTGCCACAGGCCACCCTTGTGCAGGGCCACCATGTCATTGTGCACATCCATGCCGATAAAATTGCCCGCAGAGGCGGCGGAATAGGTGATGCCGTATTTTTCCCGCGCGCCTTTCAACACGTCCCATGCTTGACCCGTCAGCAACGGAAAGCGCTTGGCCTCGACGGTGCGGGCCTCGAAAATGGTGATGCCGTGATCGACGGCGGTTTTCAGGATCGTATCAAGCGTTCCAGCAGCGGTTAGCGGTGCGACTTCGTTGGTGACTGCAGCAAGTTTCATAAAGTGAGTAGGCTTTCTGTTTTCTGTGCCGCAATAGCTGCGCGGCAAGGAGGCGCACCGTGGTTTAGGCGCGGCGGTTCAGGGCTGGTGGAGAAGACACCCCGATCAACATGAGGGTCGGCACAAGCCGACGGCGGCGCGCAAACGAATGCTACGCTGCGCTGTTTGGATAGTGACGAATGGGGTGGGTTTTTTAAAATACAATCACGGCATGTCGCCATAGCCAAGCTATATGGGGGCGCGATGATCAACGCCCTGTTTCAGGCAGGGCGTTTAGCATTTATGTCGAGAGTGCGATTGCAAATGGACGTACAAGCACCGTGCTTGGACTGGTCACAGGACAGTGTGCCTGTAAGTCGTGCATGCGCTTCCAAGTCGGAAGGCAAAACATCTAGAAACCGAGCGTCTTCTGTAAAGAGCCGGCGCAGCCCTAGCTGGGCTGCACCGCTTCGTTCATCATCAGGCCCAGGGCGTGACGAGGTATTTCTCGCCCGTTTTCATGGTGCGATAGTCCAGCACAGCCTCTTTCGTCAGCATCTCTTCAAGCGAGACGTGCGATTTGTAGTTGCTGGCAAAAGTGGTGGTCAGGTTGTCACGTACACGTTGCCGCATACGCCCCATGGTTTCCTGACCCACCGACTGGAGGAAGGGGAACAGCAGCCAGCCCGACAGCGTCCAGCCGAACCCGTAGGCGGGCGTCAACACGGTGGGGCTTGTGTCAAGACGACCATAGATAAACATGCGCTTTTGCTGGTTGGAGCCATAGCGCGAATATTCCTTCATCTGCTCGATCGCGACGCGTTCCATCGCTCTGAACGCCGTGTCCACTTGTTTGCCGCCACCGACGGGGTCAAAGCCATAGAACGCGCTGGTGTCTCGAATGGCACCGGTCAGCTGCTCCATAAAGTCATCGTCCGAGGAGTTGACCACATGCTCGGAGCCTAAGCCTTTCAACAATTCAACCTGATCGGCCTTGCGCACGATATTGACCAGACCGATCCCGTCTTCTTGGCAGATACGTGTCAGCATCTGCCCGAGGTTCGACGCGCCCACGGTATGCAGAATGGAATCCTGTCCGTCAGCCTTGGCATTCTCGACAAACCCGAGCGCGGTCATCGGGTTCACAAAAGCGCTGGCCCCTTCTTCGGCGGTGTGGTCGCCTAGTGGCAGGCACATGGACGCGTCCGACAGACAGTACTGGCTGTAGGCATTGCCCGGCACGCAGGACACGCGCTGCCCGACCAGAGCTTGCGCCGCGTCACTGTCACCTGCTGCGACCACGGTGCCGGCGCCTTCGTTGCCGGCGGGCAGTTTCATCCCGTGGCGCGCCTTCGAGGCCTTGTTGACCGCCTCGGGCATTTTGGCGACGAATTTGCCGTGCGAGTATTCCGCGTTTTCGACATCGGCACCGCCGACCAGAATGGCAAGGTCGGACGGGTTGATGGGCGCGGCTTCCATTTTCACGAGAACCTGATTGCCTTTGGGGGCGTCAAAGGTCACCTCCTCCAAAGCGACGGTCAGCGTGCCGTCCGCCTCAAGTGTGGTGAACAATTGTTTGCCTGTGGTGGTCATGATCCGGTCTCCTTCTTATTCAACGACGCGGTGCGCGTCGGATATGGCGTAACGATCTAGTGTCACCCCCCGACGTATGGTCAAGCGGGGCCTTTGCAATGCCGGTTCCGTTACGTAAGGGATGGGGATCGCGTGCGCTGCAAGCAGCAAAATCGTACCGAGCCGTTTTTGCCATATCGCTTTGGTGCGTGTGCGAATTTGAAACTTCGCAATATTGGGGTTAATCAATCATTAACATAATCAAGCTTATGCCCTGATTTGATTTACCCCAACCCGAGGCCATTTCAATCAGTGCCCTCGGTTGGTGTGTATCAATGCACGGATCAGGCGGTGTCCCAGGTGCAGCCCTTGTCGATCAGGCGTTGACGCATTCCGCTGATTTCCAGAATGTCGCCGCCATCGCGCAGGGCCTGCATGACGCTTTCTTCCTTCTCTTCGCGCTCCTGTCCGATTGTACAGACGCGCGTGATGTCACTTCGTTTGAGGTGCACGACACCATCGTCATCACCCGAGACAATGTCGCCGGGTTCGATGTAGGCTCCGCCGACCACCACGGGGCGGTTGATGAAGCCGACGGTCTCTTTGACTGTGCCGAACATCGACAGACCGGTCGAGAAAATCGGGTAATCCATCGCACGGATCTGGGCACCATCACGTACGCACGCGTCGATCACCATGCCAGCCAGCCCCCGCGCCTTGCATGCGGTGCACAGCACTTCGCCGAAGCCGCCCTGTTCGCGCAGCCCCCCCGCCGCGACGACCAGCACGTCGCCCGGCTGTGCCATGCCGATGGCCGCAATCAGCATCATGTTGTCGCCCGGCGTGCACTGCACGGTAAAGGCTGGCCCGCACAGGGTCAGGCCGGGCTTCACCGGTTTGATGGATGGATCCAGCGCGCCGGTGCGGTCCTGTGCCTCGTGGATGGTGGCAGGGGTGACGGATTTGGCCAGCGCCAGTTCCGCCTCAGTGGGCCGCGTGATTTTTGTGATGATGTTCGCCATTCGGATCGTCCTTGGTGTCTGTGATCTTGCTGCGGAAGGCCTGCATCCCAAGCCAGAGCGCTGCCGCAACCAGCGCGAGGCCCGCTGCGGGGCGGATCAGCCCCGGCATCATGAAGAGCGGAATGGAGATGAGGAGGAGAGAGATCGGTGTGTAGAGTTTCCAGCCACCGGCCTTGGACCGCGCCTGATAGAAGGGAAACAGCAGGGAAAGCGCCGCAAGGATCAGGAACAGCAGCGACCATGGCCGCGTGAGGAACTGCGTTGCATCGGCCGAGATCGAGAGCGCGCGGATCAGGTTCACTTCGCCGATCGGGCCAAGCACGGTGCCAAGGATCAGGGGTGCTAGCGGAAACCCGAAACGCACCATTAGGTAGCCGACCATGCCAAAAAGGAACATGGTGCGCACGTCGAACATCTGGTTGTTGATCGCGAACACGCCCATGCCGGTATAAAGCAGGATGACTCCGGCAAGGATGTAGATCGGGATGCCGACCACACGGACGAAGAGACGCAGCGCCACCGATTGCAGCAACAGCACCATGACATGCCCCAGCACGAAGGCCAGCAGGATCACATAGACGACGTCGGGGCTTTCGCTCATGAAGGTCGGGCTGGGTGCCACGTCATGGACCAGCAGCGCGGCCAGCACGGCGGCGGCAGCAGCGTCGCCGGGGATGCCAAGCGCAACCAGCACCATCAGCGCGCCGCCCATAGTGGCATTGTTGGCGCTTTCCGGCGCGATGATGCCCTCTTCGGCGCCTTTGCCGAAGCGTTCCGGCGTCTTCGAGTTCTTGCGCGCCTGATCATAGGCCACAAGGTTGGAGATCGAGGCCCCCGCCGCCGGCAGAACACCGACGAAGATGCCGATGGCGGTTGACCGCAGGGTCAGCGCCCAGTGCCGCAGCACGGTCTTGATCGCCTGAACATGCTGGATGCGTACGTCCCCTGCCCCCTCTGCCGAAAGCGTGCGGCGCGCGCTTGCTTTGTTCGGCATGTCTGCAAGAAGCTGCGAAAAGGCGAAGACGCCGATCAGGATGGGCAGATAGGCAAAGCCGCCGTTCAGCTCGCGATTGCCGAATGTCAGTCGGGTGATACCGTTGACCTGATCTTCGCCGACAGAGGTGGCCAGCAGCCCGATGCAGGCGGCCATCAGCCCCTTGACCATGTTGCCGCTCGACAGGCTTGCGGTGATGGTCAAAGCGAAAAGGATCAGGCTGAAATAACCCCATGGCCCGATCTCGAGCCCGATTTGCCCCAACGGCGGCGCCAGCACAAAGAGCACGCAGCCCGAGAGGAACCCGCCGATGCAGGACGCCCAGAGGCCCACGCCAAGGGCATAGCCCTGCTTGCCCGAGCGAACCAGCGGCAGCCCATCAAAGGTGGTGGCGACCGAGGCCGGCGTGCCGGGGATACCGAGCAGCATGGCCGAAACCAACCCGCCCGAGATGCCCCCCACCATGACACCCAGCATCATCGCCAGACCGGCGGTGGTTTCCATGCCGTAGGTAAACGGCAGCACGATAACCACTGCCATCGTGATCGAAAAGCCGGGAATGGCACCGACCAACAGACCGGCAAGCACACCGGCGGCCAGCAGGAACAGATTCATCGGCTCGGTCAGCCCCTGAAGGGCGACGAGGAAACCCTCGAACATCGTCATAATACGGTCCTCAGATCAGCGACCACCAGCGCCCGACGGGCGCGATGACCTTCAAAAGGTGTGCAAAAACCGCCCAAAGCACGATGGTCATGCCCAGCGAAATGGCGGCATGCAGCGCGAACGCGCGCAGCGTCTTGGGGCCAAGTGCGGTCAGCACCGACATGACAAACAGCCCGCCCGCCGGATAGGCGCCCAGCCGCGGCACCAGCCAGAGAAATCCGGCAAAGCAGGCAAAGACCGTCAGTGCGATCCCCTCGCGCATCAGCAGCTGGGACGGACTCATACGCGTTTCATCAGGGTCGCTGGTACGGGCAAGGTTCAGCACGAACAACACCACGGCAAGCCCACCAAGGCAGATCAGGATGGCGCGGGGCCAGATTTCGGCCCCGAAGCGCGTGCCCGGAAAATTGCGGACCTCGTAGGTCTGCAAGAACAGCACCACCGAAAAGGCGAAAATGAACGCGCCCAAAAGCGCGCCGGTCAAACGATTTCCCATGCGTCCTCCCCCAGGAAAAAGGCGGGGCCCTTACGGGCTCCGCCTGTTAGTATCACTCGGCCATGTAGATGCCGATTGCGCGCGCGGTCTCTTCCCAGTCCGCCGCCTGTTCCGACCACCAGTCGGCATAGGCTGCGCCATCGCGGAAGCGCACGGTGTTGCCCATGCGGGTCAGGGTTTCCACGGTTGTAGGATCCTGCATTGCCTTCTCGATCTGTGCACCATAGAGCGCGACGATTTCCTCGTCTGCACCGGCTGGCAGCATCACGCCGCGCGTCACGTAGATCTCGATGTCATGACCCTGCTCGATCGCCGTGGGCACATCCGGCAGCGTGCTGGAACGCGCATCGGCAAAGATTCCCAATGCCTTGAGCTGGTCGGGGAAGTACTGCCGCGCATCGGATTCACCGACCTGACCCACCTGCACAGTATCGGCCAACAGTGCGGTCACACGCTCGCGCCCACCTTCGTAGCCGATGATGTTGAATTGCACGTCGAGCGAGTTTTGCAGCATCAGCATGATGAAATGGGTGTTGGATCCCATGCTGGCCGCCGCCAGTACCTCACCGGGGTTATCATTGGCGTAGGCCAGCAGGCCGTCCAGATCGTCGAACGGCGCATTGGGCGATGCCGCGAAGATCGCCGGTTCGACGTTGGTCATGGCGACAGGGGTAAAACCGTCCCACGAGAACGGTACGCGCCCCGTCAGATAGCTGGCCAGAATTGCCTCGTGCTGGAACAGCATGGTGCAGCCATCGGGATCGGACGCCTGCACTTCGGAAGCGCCCTTGTTGCCGCCCTGTCCGGTGATGTTGATCACCTGCAATTGCGGCTCGAATTCCATCTTGTTCCACGCCTCTGCGATGACGCGTGCCTGAAGGTCGGACCCGCCGCCAGCGCCGTAAGGCACGACCAGACGCGCGGTGTCACAGGGTATCTCGGGCGCGGCCATTGCGGCCGAGGCCAGAGTCAGCGCGGTGGCCGAGGCAAGGGCGAAAAGGGGGTTGGCGAATGTCATAGGGCTCCTCCCAAAGCTGATTGTGCGGCAAGACCGCTCGCCCCAAAGGTGAGAAATAATGAAGGATAACGCAAATACATGTTATCAATCTTCCATATAAGTTTTATTTATATCGCAGGAGGGTTGCGATGGTGCTTGATCTCAGGCGACTGCGCTATGTACGCGCGATCGAACAGAACGGTTCGCTGACCCGCGCGGCCGAAACGTTGGGCGTAGCGCAACCGGCGCTGTCGCATCATCTTGCCGAATTGGAGGGGCACTTCGGCATTCCCCTGTTCCATCGCACCCCGCGCGGCATGGTGCCGACCGACGTAGGGCGCATCCTTGCCGCTCAGGCGGCGTCGATATTGCGGTCGGTCGAAGATGCAGAGGCCGCGGTGCGCCTTGGCGTGCAGTCGCTGGCGGGCGCGGTCAGCCTCGGGCTTCTCAACACGGTGGCGCTGAGCCTTGCGGTGCCCTTGTTCAAGCGATGCACCGAACGTTACCCCAATATCCGCCTCTCGATCACCGAGGGCACGAGCCAGACGCTTGCCGAGGCTATGGCGCGGCAGGATCTTGACCTTGCGGTGAACCTTTCGGAGGCCACCGAAACACCTGCCCGCCTTTTGGCAACAGAGCGGCTGGCACTGGTCAGTGCCTGCGGCGTCGAGCGCGAAACCGGCGAGATACCACTGCGCGAGGCACTGTCGCGCCCTATGGTCATGCCGCCCCCGGGTCACGTCATCCGCAAGCTGGTGGAATGGGCGGCGCAGCAGCAGGACATGCGGCTCGACATCCGCCACGAGCTCGCCGGTGGCTGGACGCTCAAGAGCCTCGTGGCCGAGGGGCTGGGCCACACGATCATTGGCCGCGCGGCCATCACGCCCGACGACCTGAGCAGCAAGCGGCTCGAGATCCGGCCCATCGTATCACCCACACTGGAACGGCGGCTAGTCGTCGTGCATTCGCCGGTCCGCGAGGATGCGCCCGCTGTTCAGGCGGTCACCGGATTGCTACGCGAACTGGTGGCCGAGCAGGCCGGAGATGCAAGCTGGCAGGCCGCGCCCGCACCCGACGCGACTTAGGCGGGGCCGTTGTATTCACCTCTTAAGCTGGTCAGGTTTCGGCTTTCGAGTGTAAAACTATTCTCCGTGGCCCCATCTGTATTTGCGCTCTACAGTGTATCGCTGGATGCAAAAGCTCAGTCTGACCATCAAACGCAACTACATCCATTTAAAACAGCTGCATATCCTTTTAAGAATTGCGTTTAACTACGGCCTTTTCGACGCCACCGAATGACTTGCAGAAACTTAAGCGTCCGCTGCAGTTCTCATCAGAGAGATGTAAAGCCCCCCAATACTCGGACCTTTTGGTTGCGGGATCGTCGGATATCCGGCTTGATGCCGCGTGTCTGGCGAACGACGTGCGGGCCGTGGTTCCGGATCGCCAGACACCATTAAAAAGGAAGACGCCCCTTGCCCCTGACCAACCGCATCACTGACAAGCGCGATGACCTGATCGCCCTGACGCAATCGCTGATCCGCCTGCCGACGCTGAACCCACCAGGTCGTCACTATCATGACATCTGCGCCTTGATTGACCAACGGCTGGCCGCGCACGGGTTTGAAACGCAGATGATCCGCGCCCACGGCACACCCGGCGACAGTGATACCTATCCGCGTTGGAACGTGGTGGCGCGCAGGGCAGGCAAACGGGCGGGCGACTGCGTGCATTTCAACAGTCATCATGACGTGGTCGAGGTTGGCCAAGGCTGGACCCGCGACCCGTTCGGGGCCGAGGTGGACGGCGACAAAATCTATGGTCGCGGCGCGTGCGATATGAAAGGCGGGCTTGCCGCATCGATCATCGCGGCCGAAGCCTTTATCGAAGAACACCCCGACTTCGCTGGCGCGGTCGAGATCAGCGCAACCGCAGACGAGGAATCGGGCGGTTACGGCGGGGTGGCCTACCTTGCCGAACAGGGCTTTTTCGATCCTGCCCGCGTGCAACACGTCATCATCCCCGAGCCGCTGAACAAGGATCGCATCTGCCTTGGCCATCGCGGCGGCTGGTGGGCCGAGATCGAAACGAAGGGCGAGATCGCCCATGGCTCCATGCCATTCTTAGGCGATTGTGCGGTGCGCCATATGGGGGCGGTGCTGGACCGGTTCGAAAGTGATCTGTTCCCCGCCATGGCGGCGCGACACACCGACATGCCGGTAGTCCCCGCAGGTGCGCGGCAATCGACCATGAACATCAACTCGATCCACGGCGGTCAGAACGAACCGGATGACGCTTATTCCGGCCTGCCGGCCCATTGCGTGCCCGACAGTTGCCGTATCGTGATTGACCGCCGTTTTCTGGTCGAGGAAAATATCGAAGACGTGCGCGGCGAAGTCGTTGCCTTGCTGGAAAGTCTGAAAGCCTCTCGCGACCGCTTCGACTATGACATGCGCGAGCTGAATGTCGTTCTGCCATCCATGACAGACAAATCCGCGCCTGTGGTCGAAACCGTGCACAGCGCGATTGTCGATATTCTGGGTGTGGCGCCGACCTATGTCGCCTCGCCCGGATCCTATGACCAGAAACATATCGACCGCATCGGCAAGCTGCGCAACTGCATCGCCTACGGACCGGGAGAGTTGGAACTGGCCCACAAGCCCGACGAATGGATCGGCATCACCGATATGATCGACAGCGCCAACGTGATGGGCGCGGCGTTGGAAAAACTGCTGACCGGCGACATCTGATTGCCACTACCCGCCCGAGGCAAGCGCGAGCCCTTCGACAATAGCCGTCATCGCCGCCCCGCGATGGGCAACGGCGCGCGGCATGCGTTTGGTCAGCGCGGTCTGCACCACCTGCATCAGGCTTGAACCACCCACAAAGATCAGATGCGTTACTGCTTCGGGCTCGACCCCGCCCTGTTCCAGCGTGCCGCTTGCCGCCTGCCCCACCTGTTCGGCCATCTGGTCCAGCGCCGCCGTCATGGCGACGGGATACAGCGGAACGGACAGACCCTTTTCCACCATGCCAAGATCAATCGCCGGAACTGCCACAGTGCCGCCGTTCGCTGCGATCTTTGCTGCCTCGGTAGCAAAGGCGATGTCGTGCCCCAACTCTTCGGTCAGAACATCAACAAGACGGTTCAGGCGCGCAGGCTCAACCGCGTGTTGCGCCAGTTCGCGCGCTGCGCGGCGGGTATCTGGGGCGTACAGGAACGGAATTTTCTGCCATGTGGCAAGGTCGTTGAAAATGCTGTTCGGCGCGATGTGGGTCTGGTCGCCGAACGCATGGCGAATGGACGACCCCATGCCCAGTTCCGGCATCACAAACCCAAGGCTTAGCGCACGGTCAAAGTCGGTCCCGCCCAAGCGCAGGCCGTGGCTGGCCAGAATATCGATGCCCGCGCCCTGATCCTGCCGGAACAGGGTGAAGTCCGACGTACCACCGCCAATATCGACGATCAGGCCAAGATCACCGGCCTTCAACACAGACCGGTTGGCCAGTGCGGCGGCTTCGGGTTCGGGCATGAACGTCACCGACTCGAAACCCGCGACACTGTAACAGTCGCGCAAATCCTCCAGCGCTTGGGCATTGCGCGCCGCATCCGAGGAATGGAACATGACGGGCCGCCCCGACAGGGCAGCGGTAAAGGTCTGCCCCATTGCGGCCTCGGCGCGGCGCTTCAACTCGGCCAGAAACCGTCCGACCACGGTGATGAAATCCATCGGCTCGTTCAGGAAATTGCGCCGCTCGCGCATCAGGCTGGTGCCCAGCAACGATTTCAGCGCCCGCATATAGCGCCCCTCGTCCCCTGCGATCAGCGCCTCGTTCGCGGGGCGGCCATAGATCGCGCGCCGTGCATCCGCGTCAAAGAACACAGCCGTTGGCAAGGTCGTCTCGTCAGGCTCCATCGGGATCAGGCGCGCCTGCCCGTCGATACACACGCCGACTGCCGAATTTGATGTGCCGAAATCGACGCCCAGAACTGCCATGGCGCTTACCCCTTACCGTCAGAAACGTCGGGTTAACGGAACGCAACGTCCAAGCCAAGACTGCGTGCTGGTCAACGTGATCCGATTTGAGTAGCCTTTTTCTCGAAACTGCCATCTGAGGAAGACACCCATGGTCACAATCCGCTCTCTTTTTCTTGGTGCTGCCTATGCCGCCCTGCTGGCCGGCACGGCGTCCGCCAAAACCGACATCACCGTCGCAATGCAACTGGAACCACCGCACCTTGATCCGACATCCGCAGCGGCGGGGGCCATCGACTCGGTCCTTTATTCCAACGTGTTCGAAGGACTGACGCGTTTCATGGGCGACGGGTCTGTCGTGCCGGGCCTTGCCGAAAGCTGGGACATTTCCGAAGACGGACTGACCTATACGTTCACCCTGCGCGATGGCGTGACCTTTCACGATGGCACCACAATGGATGCGGAGGACGTGAAATTCACCCTTGATCGCATTCTGGCCGAAGACAGCGCAAACGCGCAAAAAGCGCTTTATGCTGCGATCAGTGCGGTCGAGGTGGTCGACCCCGGAACCGTGCGCCTAACCCTGTCCGAACCCAACGGCAGCATGCTTTTTAACCTCGCTTGGGGCGATGCAGTGATCGTTGCGCCGGAATCCATCGACGACATCAAACAACAACCCATTGGCACAGGCCCCTTCAAGTTCGACAACTGGACCCAAGGCGACAGCATCGAGCTGAGCCAATATGACGAATACTGGGGCGAACAACCCGCCCTGACCAACGCGACGTTCAAATTTATCTCGGACCCCACCGCCGCTTTTGCCGCCGTGATGGCCGAAGACGTCGATGTCTTTACCGGCTTCCCTGCACCAGAAAACCTGCCCCAATTCGCGGCAGATCCGCGTTTTCAGGTCCTGACCGGATCGACCGAAGGCGAAACGATCCTGTCCACCAACAACAAAAAGCCGCCCTTTGACGATGTGCGTATCCGCAAGGCCCTTGCCCACGCCATCGACCGTCAGGCCATCATTGACGGTGCGATGTTCGGATATGGCATGCCCATCGGTACGCACTTCGCGCCGCACAATCCCGCCTATGTCGATCTGACCGGCGATTCTGCCTACAACCCCGAACAAGCGCGCGCGCTTCTGGCCGAGGCGGGACTGCCCGACGGGTTTGAAACCACACTGCACCTGCCGCCCCCTTCCTACGCCCGTCGCGGCGGCGAGATCATCGCCGCACAACTGGCCGAGGTCGGCATCAAGGCAGAGATCATCAATGTCGAATGGGCGCAGTGGCTTGAAACCGTGTTCCGTGGCAAGGATTTCGGCCTGACCATCGTCAGCCATACCGAGCCGATGGATATCGGGATTTACGCCAACCCCGACTACTACTTTCAATACGACAACGCAGAGCTGCAAGAATTGATGGCGACGCTGAATGCGACCACCGATCCCGATGCACGCACCGAGCTTTTGGCACAGGCGCAGCAGATCATCTCGGACGATGCGGTAAACGGCTACCTCTTTCAGCTTGCGCAGCTTTCGGTCGCCAAAGCCGGTCTTCAGGGTCTGTGGGCCAATGCGCCGACCCAAGCAACCGACCTGAGCGGCGTCAGCTGGGCCGAGTAATCCCGAACGGGGCGCACCAACGGGCGCGCCCCTTTCTTCCCAACCCGAGCGGAGACCATGATGCAGATATTCAGTGCCGGATCGCGGCCGTCCGTACGGGCCAACCCCGACTATTTCACCGGAACCGTCTGGCAGGATCCGATCATCATGGCCGAGGCCCCTGCCCGCCTGAACGCGCTGCGCGTACATTTCGAACCCGCCGCACGTACTGCCTGGCATACGCATCCTTTGGGCCAGACGTTGCATGTCACCCAAGGCACCGGCCTTGTCTGTTTGCGCGGCGAAGCGCCCTGCACCATCCGCGCAGGCGATACGGTGTGGATTCCGCCCCATGTGGAACATTGGCACGGGGCGGGACCGGACACGACGATGACCCATATCGCCATGCAAGAAGTGCAGGACGGCAGGGCAGCCGACTGGCTGGAACAGGTCAGCGACGCGGAGTTTACGCGTACGCCTGCCTGACCCAACGCACATGACTTACAGCGCCGCGATCCTGTCACGGATTTCCTGCCGGATCGGGCCGTTGCGCGGTGCGTCCGCCAGCGTGGTGAACCAGTGCTCGGGCGGGTTCTTGCCGCGTCGATTGCCGTCAAAGCGTAGCGCGCGCAGCACCCCTTGGGCCTGATCATTGATCCCTTCCGGCACGTCGAACCCGTTCAGAGTCGCCCAAACACCTGTCCATAATCGTCCCACCGACCACGGATTGTATCCGCCCCCGCCCAGTACCAGCAAACGCGGCGCAAGGCCCTTGATCGCCCGCACGATGTCCCAGTGCGCCTGATTGGACAGGGACAGATGCGCTTGGGGGTCTTCTTCGACCCCGTCGGCACCGCATTGCAGCACGATCGCGTCCGGTCGGAAGGCGGCCAAGCGCGGCAACAGGACCGTTTCGCGGATCAGCGCCATCTCGTCATCGTTCAACCCGCGCGGCACAGGTAGATTGACCAGACTATCCGTTGCGCCAAACGCCCCTGTGCGCGGCCACAACCCTTCTTCGTGAACCGACAGCATCAGCACATCGGGGTCGGTGCCAAAGGCAACTTCGACCCCGTCAGGATGATGCGCGTCGATATCTATATAGGCAACGCGGGGCGCGCCGTTGCGGCGCAGCGACAGGATCGCGAGCACCGGATCATTGAGGTAACAAAATCCTCCTGCCCGATCCGGCATGCCGTGATGGGTGCCGCCCGCCGGATGGTAAACGGTGCCCCCGTTTGCCAGCAACTCCCCCGCCAGAAGTGACCCGCCCGCCGCCGTGGCAGGCCTTCGGTACATTTCGGGGAAGATCGGATTGTTCGGCGTTCCAAGGGCGTGGCGGTGGCGCACTGCGTCACTGACCGCCTGCGCGGCCTCTGCCGCGAACAACGCGTCAACGTAATCGGGCGTGTGCCAGACCGTCAGGGCCGCAGGTTTCGCCCGCGGGCTGGGAACATAGACGGATGATGGCAACCATCCCATCGCCCGCGACAGGTCCATCACTGTCGACACACGCGGCACCCGCAGCGGATGCCACTGACCATAAGAGGATCCGCGATATATTTCCGAACCGATGAAAAGGGGCCTGTGCATGCCCGCCTATCTAGCTGATTTTCGGGTCAGGGCGAGCCTTCGAACCCCCAACTCCCTGCGACGCAGCGCCGTGCCGGTTTTTTGACCGCAGCAACCTGCACCACGCGGCGCGCAAAAGAAGATGGCGCAAGCAAACCCGACCCGCTTGCGCCGGTCACAGACCGCGCCTAACGTCGCATTTATATGCTGCGCTATGCCCTCAAACGCCTCGCCTCGTTGCTGATCAGCCTCGCTGTTGCGTCGTTGGTTATTTTCACCGTGATCGAAGTTGCGCCAGGTGATCCCGCGTCCTTCATGCTTGGCCTGAATGCCCAAGAGGACACGCTTGCCGCCTTGCGCAGCGAACTCGGCCTCGACCAGTCAAAGCTACATCGGTATTTCGCATGGATCGGCGGCATGGTGCAGGGCGATTTCGGCACGTCCTATCAGTACCGCACGCCTGTTGCGCAGATGATCGCGGACCGTTTGTGGGTGTCCCTGCCGCTGGCGATTTACGCGCTGGCGCTGTCGACCCTGATCGCTTTTCCCGCTGGCATCTACGCCGCATCGCGCCGAGGCAAGGCGGGCGATATCGGCGTGATGGGTGCCACGCAGATTGGCGTTGCCATCCCCAATTTCTGGTTCGCGATGATGCTGGTGCTGGTCTTTGCCATTAACCTGCGCTGGTTCAGCGCGGGGGGCTTTGCCGGATGGGACAAGGGGATTTTCGCCGCGCTCAAATCCCTGACCCTGCCCGCCATCGCATTGGCCCTGCCGCAG
>NZ_JCBDJX010000004.1:0-7954 GCF_059882455.1 Tateyamaria sp. 7Alg 36
GTCCCTTCGCCAGATCGCGGCGGAGCTGAATGCACGCGGGATCAAAACCGCACGGGGCGGAAAGTGGCACGCGACTACTGTTCGGAATATTCTAGAGGTAAGTAACATGGGTGAGACGCACGCTGCATGGGAACCAATGGGCATACCAGCGGCCTAGTCGCAGTCTTGATAATTGGACACCATGCATATGCTGGCGCGGCGTTGTGCTTCGGACAGGTCGGCAGCTGACAGCTTGGCCGCTACCGCGTTCCGCTGCGCATTAGCTGCCTCATAGCCATTTGCGCTACTGATATTGAACCACAAATGGGCTGATATGAAATCCTGCGAAACGCCACGCCCGTCAAGGTATTTGAAGCCAAGGCCTGACTGCGCAAGCGCAGAGCCTTGCTCAGCGGCCATCCGATACCATTTCACCGCCTCGGCATAGTTCTGCGGCACACCTCGCCCCTTGTCGTACATGACGCCGAGCGTGGCCTGCGCCTGCGTAATGCCCTGTTCACCCGCCAACCGGTACCATTTGGCCGCTTCGGCATCATTCTGTGATACGCCTCGCCCATTGAGGTACATGTTGCCGAGGTTGGCCTGCGCCTGCGCGTAGCCCTGCTCGGCCGCGAGCCGGAACCATTTCACTGCCTCGGCATAATCCTGCGGAACGCCTCGCCCCTTGTCGTACATGGCACCGAGGTTGGATTGCGCTTCCGCGATGCCCTGTTCAGCAGCCATCCGGAACCATTTCACGGCTTCTGTACCGTCCTGTGGCACGCCTTGCCCGTTGGCGTACATGTTGCCGAGGTTATATTGTGCTTCTGCGATGCCTTGCTCGGCCACCAGCCGATACCATTTCACCGCCTCGGCATCGCTTTGTGGGACGCCCCGTCCATCAGCGTACATGTTGCCAATATTGTTTTGCGAGTCCGCGTAGCCTTGCTCGGCTGCGAGCTGGTACCAGTTTATCGCTTCGACGTAACTCTGCGGCACGCCTCGCCCGTTTTCATACATGAAGCCGAGATTGTGTTGTGCCTTTGCAAAGCCCTGCTCAGCCGCGAGCCTGAACCACTTCGCCGCCTCCACATAGTCCTGCGGCACGCCCCAACCGTTTTCATACATAAAGCCAAGGCTTGACTGCGCAATTGCATCGCCCTGTTCTGCAATTGGCGTCCATTCGCGCAATGCGACCGCATAATCACCGGTTTCATAAGCAGCATATCCAGCGTCAAAATCCTGCGCCGCAGCGATTGTGGGCGAGAGTACCAGTGCCACAACGGCACCGCGGAAAAAGTTCATCATTAAATTACCTTTCTGCAAATTATTTTATGTCGCCCTGGCGTGCAGAATAGTTACTCTATCACCTCAGGCGGCAACATTTCCTCAACGGTTCCGGTGATCCGCGCCTTTCGGCCTACACGGGGGCGCTGCAACTCAGCATAAGCGGCTTTCCGGCCTTCAATGTCCTTCGCACCCCAGCCGATCAGAACGCCCGTGACGCGCCGCCCGGTTTTCTCAGGCACCACGGTCACGGTGAAGTCGGATAGGGCGTTCACTTCCATTAGCGCAGGCTTGATCGCATATTGGTTCAGGTTGCCATAGGTGGTCAGCTTGTCAGCTTCCACGCCTAAGAGTTCCCGAAAATCATCCATGCTGAACCGTTCGGTGAAGATGTGCTTGAGCCGCACGCGGCGGGCGACCGCTTCATAGAGGGCCAGTGCATATTTCGAGGTGAAGGCACGCAACACTTCCATTTCCAGCTTGGCAAAGACGGTCGAGTCCTTGAGCAACAACGCCAGCTCAGGCGGGATCGAATATTTGAGGTTGCCGCGCTTTCGCTTGGGGTCTGACAGGTTGTTCCATCCCAGGAGCTGCACGCGGTCTGTTGATCCGTCCGGACGCTGGATCGTCACAACAGTCGTCATGAGGGCTTCAATCGACTGCACAAGCCGGTCGTTGCTTTCATGCGTTTCTCTTAGGTCGGCAACGGCAATTTCAAAACGCCTGCCTTCCGACGCCAAGTCAGGCCCAAAGGCATGGCGCAACAGGACGTTGAACAACCGCCGGTCTGCCAGTGTCAGCTTTGCCGCGCCCTTCACCTCGATCAGCTCGGCAGGCTTCACCATCTCGCCCATGTTTGGGGAGACGTCGAGCGTCCGTGTATTATTAGTTTTGGGGCGGCTCGGTTCTGACAATACATTTCCCTTAGCTGACGATTCGTTGAAAACTAAGATTAAAGGCATGTCAGAGGCAAGGTGTTGTGTGCGGGATTCAGTTCAGCACAAACCGCCCCAAAACTAATCGATAACCGCCCCAAAACTAATCGATAACCGCCCCAAAACTAATCCGTCCCCACCCGATTCCTAAGAGTTCAGCGGATTCGTGATTATAAGTCAGTAGCTTACGGCCCCTGAAGTAAGAAGATTCAAGAAGAAAAAGAAGAAGAAAGAAAATTAGGTTTTGCGGAATTACGTAGTCGCATAAAAATACTCATGTTCGACCTTTGTTCCTTGAGCTGCAAGGGACGAGACGGTACAATCCCTCGTATCTGCTCATACATGGATAACAAGATATGGACATTTCACCCCTGCTCACCGTGGCTGACTTCTGTCAGGCTGTAGGTATTAGCCGCTCCACCTGGCACAAACTCAAGCGCCAAGGGGCAACACCCGCCGTTGTTACCATCGGTGGCATTCAACGCATCCGAAAGGAAGCAGCTGAGGCATGGCTTGCTGAGAACGAAACCAAAGGCAGCACCATCCACTAACACAACCTGGCCCGGTCGAAATGGGAGGATCGGCGGGCCTATCGAGGCTAAGAAGCTGAACACGCAATTTACCGCATCAGGTTCTAACGGAACGGCTGAAACGCCCGAGTTACGGAAGCGGCCTATATATATAGCTCGCGCGTTACCTATACCGTACTGTTCCCAACAGAACCCACACAGCGACACGCAAGCGGACAAGGGTGCGCAAGGGGCGGCATTCAAAGCCGCAACCGCAGCACACCCGCTGGACGCGGTAGTCAGCGAGACAGTCCAGCCACCAGAAAAACGCACGGATGGCTTACCGGTCGGGTCTCAGGCCAAATTCATAGAAGCAGCAAAGTGCGCGGCCATTCTCGGTTTCCCGGTCAATACGCTTCTCACCGTTCGCTGGTCATCGCTCTACCATCACGACAACACCAATCCCCTCTTTGCACAATCACCCATCGAGCGAATTGCCTACCTGGTCGAGTTACTGAGAAAATGGATCAGCGCACGGTGTCGCGGTGGCTTCCAGTATCTTTGGGTGCGCGAAGCAACGTCAGAACTGGGCGAGCACTGGCACCTCGCCTTTCATCTGCCGCATGGGAAACGAAAGGCCATCGCATCCTACCTCTCCGATCTCCTTGGCGAACCCTTAGATCACACGCCTCGCACCAAGGCGCAGGGTCGGACAGAGGGCGAGTTCGCGTGTAGCGTCTGGGGATCATGGCATCTTGCGAAGGACACGCACCCGGAACGATCCGGCTTCTACCTCGCAGCTTATCTCGGGAAGGGCGAACCGTCTGAACGCATGTTTCGTGGCAAGCTCGTTCCCAACACCCGCAAGCTGGTCAGGGGGCTAGCATTTGGTGGCCGCGAAAAGTCTGGTCGATACGACACGCCGCAGGGGCAAATCAGGGGCACGAATGCGCTCAAAAAACGGTTCGACATTGCCCGCCCGCTCAAACAGGCCGTGAAAGCGCGCCAGAGCGTCTATTTAAGGGGTGTTAGGTCGTGAGGCTTGGGATGGGTTGCAAAAAGGTAAGACGCCCACCAGCGACCCTCTCTGCGCCTCTCAGGGGCCATGGCGTCATTGAAAAGCAATCAAGCCATTCAAACCGCAAAGGCGGTATCCGATTAGACGGGCAAGTTTCCAAATGATTTCGGCAAAATCCTGAGGTGAGGCATGGGCGGTATAGGTAGCGGGCGGCACTGGCAGTTCGGAGCAGACACAACAGAAGGCTATCGCTCGATTGACGTGCGGTGGCTGAAACGCGAGGGGCTTTTGTCAGCAGGGGTAAGCCGTCGCATTACCTGGTCCCGTGGTGGCGAAGTTACCGGCTCAATCAATGTCAGGTCGGAATCCGGTCGCGTGATCTTGGACTACCGCCAGCGGGATCGAGGTGGCGAATGGCAGGACGAAAGCTATCCAGTCCATCTCGATACCACGCTCTGCCACATGGGCGGTGAGCGGCATTGGTTCCTCTGCCCTGCTCGTGGGTGCGGTCGTCGCGTTGCTGTCCTCTACGGCGGCGCAATCTTCGCGTGCCGCCATTGCTACCGGCTGGCCTACCCTTCTCAGCGGGAAAAGCCGGGGGATCGAGCTGCACGGCGGGCGGATCGCATCCGCGACAAGATGGGCTGGCCCGGTGGCATCCTGGAAGGTGGTGACTGGGGCAAACCCAAGGGAATGCACTGGCGCACCTATGAGCGTCTTTGCCGCGAACACGACGCCCTGTCAGATCGCGCCCTGGTCGGGATCATGGATCACCTGAACCGCTTGTCTGGTCGTTTCTAAAATAGGCGGATTTAGAGGGGATGAAGTTGGCAGGAAATAAGGGCGCTTTCTTCGCATACCAGTCAGCTCGAAAACCGAATGATTTTCCAAGGCATAACCCGTTTTAAAATGAAGGTGCGACATTGGCAGGATATGCCGCTTGCCTGCGGGTTTTGTCCGACCTGCCCCGCGCCCAAAACGCCCCGATAAATGGGGTCGGTTCGGTCTGGGCGCTTTCCTGAATGCTGGAAAAGATTGGCGGCGCTTTTCATCGGCCAGGCAACGGCTTGGCCGCCAACCTGAGCCAGATTTCCGGCAAGGGACTAAAATCAAATTTCAGCATCATGTCAGAGTTTTAGAGAGGCAGAAATCGGGGTCCGCTATTACCCACTTCGGGCATTGCAGAGTGAGCTATTGAGAGGTCGAATACGCTTGCGCAAGCGCAGCGCGAATACGCACAATCTCGGGGTCGCCTTCGCTGGCGATCATTCTGAGGATGTCAGCGACGCCTTGGCAGTTGTCGTCCGGCTCCCCAGCGAGCGTTTTGTCAAAGGACTCAGCTGCCGATATTGCCTGCTCCCTCGAATACCCCAGCGAAGGCGCGGTCTTTGTCGCCCAAACGTGCCCAACATGAGTGAGATCATCGTCCTCTACTGCGGGAGTTGGCTGGCCTGTCCATCCTGGCAAAGCCGCGTTGACCATTGCTCGGATTTGCCCATCAAGTAGAACGTGAGATTCAGGCGCAAAGGTGTCGGCAAACGGACCCCATCCCTGTATAAGAAAATCTGTGCACAAATTGGATTGATTGACCGCAAACCACTCGATCCCGTCGGCCATGGCGCGAAGCACATCTCCCTGAACCTCGGCTGGCGCTCTTAGCACTGTCTCCCCGCGACCAACCAAAAGGGAATGAACCTCCATCGCAACAATCTCCACTTCCGCCCTGAACTCCGACACCGACTGTGGATCGAAAACGCCGGAGCTTAATCTGTGAACGCCTATCGCCTCTTCCGCTTGGCTACGAAACTTGGGGTTGATGTCATCAAGCAATGCAAGAGTTCGAGGTGCGATTTCTTCGTATAATTCCAATCCGCTTTCAGGTGGTCGGTTCTCGTAAAGGAACCAGCCCAGGGGAACAAAAGATGCTAACGCAATGGGAATTGCGAGGCGGGACATTCTCAGGTTTGATGTGCCAAATGTCTCTTGCGCCTCGCTTGGGTTTTTCCAGAACCCAGTTAAAACCGGCACTGAGAAGACTAGGAACGCAGCGCCAAAGGTTGCTAGTCGTAAAGATGCTTCAAACCCTAGGAACCAGCCTAAAGGCGGTGGAAATTCGACAGGTGCTCCATCAGCTGACCCGTAGTATTCTGCCACGATAGACAGCACAGCAAGAACCGCCACGGCGACGAAGAGCTTTGTCAAAGAAGATCTGATTGAACGCGAGACGGCAACGACGATTCCGGTGAAGAATAACGCTCCAACAAACGCACCAATCATATACCAAATAGTTGCCGGACCCATAAATTCCTCCAAGAAGGTCTAAACTTCACAGACAGCATATTTCTTACGTAACTACGCATTTGCGCGTTTAAGGTATTCCGCAAGTGCGACTTCCAATATCGCCTGGTGTGTCTGGTCTGTTTCAGCGGCATGAAACCTCAGGCGCTTGTAGGTCTCGCCATCGAGGGCCAGCGTTAGCCGCTTCTCACCTGGGCGCTTTGCCGGTTTCTTGTCCTGAGCCGCGCCCTGCCTTGCCCCGCGTTGCGGTATCCCGGTATCGGTCGGGCGGCTTTCGGTGTTCAACAGCCCATCAAGGGCCACGGGTTTCTTAGCCATTCAGAATCCCTTTCACGTAGTCCCATACGGCGGCAATCTCTGCCCCCGCTTTATTGTCGGTTGTCTCAGATACACCCTGCCCGGTCGCGCCGGTTTCGGCATAGGCGACACGTTGCGCGATATTCACCGGGGCAACGCGGCCATGCTGTGCCAGGACGCGAGCCGCTTCCTCTGTGATCCGTGCGCGCGGCGTTTGAGACAATGCAAAGGCGAATGGAACACCCGCACCATTCACGGCGGCAATGGTGGCCCCTACAGCCCGAAGGTCGTCAGGTGACGGGCGAACGGGGATCAACACCAGGTCAGCAGCGCCAAGCGCCTCAGTAAGCCATTCTGGTGCCGCTGGCGGGGTGTCGATAATGCAGAGGTCGAATTGCGCCTTGGCGGCGTCCAGTGTTGCTTTGAGTGCATGGGGTGCAGGATCACGGTCCAGCATGGCGGGTGTGTCAGCATCCCGGCTTTCCCACCACGCCCTGAGTGAGCCTTGCGGGTCCAGATCGAGGCAAAGCACCCTGAGGCCGTCTTGTGCAGCGGCAACGGAAAGGTTGCGGGCCAGCGTTGTTTTGCCAGCCCCGCCTTTCTGGGCGGCTATCAGTATCGTTTTCATTGGAACTGCCCAATCATGGCTTGATCCATAGCGTCAGCAAGATTGCAGCGAGCATTATGTTGGTAAGTCTTATGTCCTGCCGCGAATGTAGGATATGCCAAGCGACTTGGTGCCAAGAAGGCGTGGGGAAGCGCTTGTTCTTTTCTTCCTCTCCCACGGTTGCTCTATCGGCCAAAACTGAGGCGGCGATAGTGAGTGCTATACCGATCACTACGCCTGGAACAAAGTAGCCAAGAATTTCCACTGCGCCATTTCTCCCGTCTCGCTTTTTGTTTTGATGGCACGCTACCGCAAATACGCGAAACCGCAAACGCATAATTTCACACATACGCACTTGCATAATTACGTAAATGCATACAACTGTATAAAGACACAACGGACGTAGGGTTTTTATACGCCTGAGAAAGCCTGAAACTGTTGAGCAATGTTAAGGTTGAGAGGGCCGCGCCATGAAATTTGTCACCTACCTTCGCGTATCCACTGAACGCCAGGGCCAGAGCGGCTTGGGGCTGGAAGCACAACGCGCGGCTGTTGCGGCCTATGTCCAGGGCCGGGGTGAGGTCGTGGCAGAGTATGTCGAAGTAGAAAGCGGCAAGCGTGCGGATCGCCCGGAGCTGGCGCGGGCGCTGGCAGAGGCCAAGCGGGCAGGGGCCGTGTTGCTCATTGCCAAGCTGGACCGTCTCGCCCGCAACGTGGCTTTCATTGCGAACCTTCTGGAAAGCGGCGTCGAGGTCACGGCAGCGGATATGCCAGAGGCGAACCGTTTTGTGCTGCACATTATGGCCGCAGTCGCGGAACAAGAGGGCCGCGCAATCTCAGAGCGCACCAAGGCGGCGCTGGCGGCGGCGAAAGCACGCGGGGTCAAGTTAGGCTGGTCTATCCCTGAGCGGGCTTCTGAACAGCGTCAGGCGGCACAGAAAGGCGCAGCGGTGAACAAGGCACTGGCGCTTGCCCATGCTGAGAACGTGTTGCCGGTGGTCGAGCAGATCAGGGCAGGGGGAGC